>CALRVO020000240.1:0-6344 GCA_943371595.1 Sphingomonas paucimobilis | reverse complement strand
TGCGGGTCTCGTGACGGTCGCGGGCGACCTCCTCGACCACCGTTCGATCGGGTTGGTGCGAGGTCTCGAGACGGTCGCGGGCGACCTCCTCGACCACCGTGGTCGGCCTGGGTGGGCCGGCTGCTGGTCCCGGCCGAGCTCGGGGTGGCTCAGGCGGGCTGGTCCACGAGCGGCCCGGTGGTGGTGGACCGCTCGCGCTGCCACGCGCGCCAGGCGACCCGGGCGACGACACCGATCCAGCCCACCAGCAGGGTCAGGTCGAGCCACAGGGGGAGGTCGGCGACCGTGCCGAGGACGGCGACGGTGTTGACCAGGATGATCAGGCCTCCGACCATCGCTCCCATCGGCGCGTGGGGCAGCCGGCCGGCGAGCCGGGCGGCGAAGGGGGCCACGGCGACCCCGCCCAGGACGAGGCCGAGGACCGGGATCCAGGGGATGTCCTGGTGGGCGGCGCCGGTGAAGAAGCCGAGGGACACCGAGACGGCCACGGCGAACTCGGCAGCGTTGGTGGTGCCGACCACCTTGCGCGGCTCGTGCCGGGTCACGGTCATCAGGCTGGGCGTCACGACCGGGCCCCACCCGCCGCCCCCGGTCGCGTCCACGAACCCGCCGAGCAGACCGATGGGCCCGAGCCACCGGACGGTGTGGCCGGAGCGGGGCACCGGGATCACCCGCAGGCCGAAGCCGAAGCGGGCCAGGATGACCACCCCGAAGAACAGCAGCAGGCCCGCCATCGCGCCCTTGGCCGCAGCCAGGCTGATGGAGGTCAGCACCACCGCGCCGAGGAAGCCACCGATCGCCCCCGGCACCGCCACCCGGAGCAGGACGGCGTTGTCGATGTTGCCCGCGCGCCAGTGCGACAGGCCCGAGACCAGCGTGGTCGGCAGCTTGGCCGCGTGGGTGGCAGCGCTGGCGGTGGCGGGCGCGATGCCGAGGGCGAGCAGCACGGTCGCCGAGGTGACGCCGAAGCCCATGCCGAGCGTGCCGTCGACGAGCTGTGCCAGACCGCCGGCGAGGGCGAAGGCTGCGATGAGCCACACGGGCGTCTCCTGGTGACTGGTCGAACAGGTTAGATACCCAGAATAGTGGACAATAGCGCCTTAGTGCACCTTTTCGGTGCGCGTGCGGGAGCGCGCGCGAGCCCTCCGCGCCACTAGGGTGTGCACGCCATGAACGACCACGCCCGCGCCCGTCTGGTGGTGCAGACCGCGCAGGGCCGGCACCAGTTCGACCAGGACCGGGTGGTCGTGGGTCGTGAGGTGGGCTGCGACCTGGTGGTCGCCGACCCGCGGGCCTCGCGCCACCACCTGACCTTCGAGCGCCAGGGCGACGCCTGGTACGCCGTCGACTCCAGCTCCGGGGGCACCTACGTCGCCGGGCAACGGGTCAGCCGGGTGCCGCTCCACCCCGGCGCGACTGTCCTGGTGCTGGGCGACCCCCAGGGCGAGGCGATCCACGCCTGGCAGACCGCCCCTGCGGCCCCACCCGCACCCGCGCCCCCGGCCCCAGCCTCGGCGCCGGCTCCAGCCGTCCCCCCGGCGTACCGACCGACCCCGCCGCCCTACGTGCCGACCCCGCCGCCGCGCGCCGGGACCGAGCCGGTGGTCGCGCAGCCGGTCGTGCCACCGGGCCAGCTCTCCCACGGGCAGACGATGATGCCGGCGTACGCCGCCCCGGGGCGCGCGGTCAGCATCGGTCGCGACCTGTCCAACGACATCGTGCTCGACGACCCGCTGGTCTCGCGGTTCCACTGCCGGCTCGAGCTCGGCGCGCCGACGGTGCTGCGCGACCTCGGCAGCTTCAACGGGGTCTTCGTCAACGGCGGCCGCGTCGTCGGGGCCGTGGCGCTCCAGCCTGGCAACGAGGTCATCGTCGGCAACCAGACGTTCCGCTGGGACGGCGCCCAGCTGCTGTCGTCGGCGACGCAGCACGAGTTCACGCTCTACGCCGACGGGCTGTCGGTGGTCGTCGACGGCGGCAAGCGCCTGCTCGAGAACGTCTCGTGCACGCTCGACCCCTCGTCGCTCACCGCGGTCATCGGCCCCTCCGGCGCGGGCAAGTCGACGCTGCTCGGCGCGCTGACCGGCCTGCGCCCAGCCACCCACGGCCGGGTGATCTGGCAGGGCCACGACCTCTACGCCCACTACGACCAGCTGCGCTTCCAGATCGGCCTGGTGCCGCAGCAGGACATCCAGCACCCGCAGCTCAAGGTCCGCCAGGCCCTCGCCTACGCCGCCGAGCTCCGCCTCCCGCCCGACACCCGCGCCCAGGAGCGCGACCAGCGGGTGCAGACCGTCGCCGGCCAGCTCCAGCTGCAGGAGCGGCTCGACAACCGCATCGGCAGCCAGCTCTCCGGCGGTCAGAAGAAGCGCGTCTCGATCGCGACCGAGCTGCTCACCGCCCCGCCGCTGCTGTTCCTCGACGAACCCACCTCGGGGCTCGACCCCGGCCTCGACCTCGAGGTCATGAAGCAGCTGCGCACCCTCGCCGACGAAGGGCGCGTCGTCGTCGTGGTCACCCACTCGGTGCTCGCGCTCGACGTCTGCGACAACGTGATGGTGCTCGCCCCCGGCGGCCGGATCGCCTACTTCGGCCCGCCCGCCGGCGTGCTCGCCCACTTCGGGGTGCCCAGCTACCCGATGGTCTTCGACCTGCTCGACGAGCCCGACCTCTGGTCGCGCATCGAGGCGCCCCGGGCCACCGCCGACACCGGTCGGCTCCAGTCGGTCGCCGCCCCGGTGCCCACCGCGCCACGCCAGTCCTTCGGCAAGCAGCTCTCGACCCTCGTACGCCGCAACATGGCGGTCGTCGTCGCCGACCGGCTGCTGCTCTCGATGCTGCTCGCGCTGCCGCTCGTGCTCGGCCTGCTCAGCCGCATCGTCCCCGGCAAGGACGGTCTCTCCCTCGACAGCTCACGGGTCTGCCCGCCGGGCGGGTCGCGCGCGGCCTGCCCGGTCGACCTCGTCTACCAACCGGGCGAGGCCCTGCAACGCCTCATCGTCCTGATAGTCGCTGCCTGCCTCATGGGCACCGCCCTGGCCATCCGCGAGCTCGTGGGGGAGCGGCCGATCTTCCGCCGCGAGTACGCCGTGGGGCTGTCGCCCGGCGTCTACTTCGCCAGCAAGATCATCGTGCTCGGCGCCGCGGCGTTCGTGCAGGGCCTGGTGGTCACCTTCATCGCGACCGTGGGCCTCCCCGGCCCCGACGGTCGGCTGGGCGGTCTCCGGGTCGCGATCGTGATCGGTCTCCTCGCCACCTCGATGGTCGTGGCGGGCCTGACGCTGTCGGCCGTCGTGACCAGCACCGAGCAGACGATGCCCGCGCTGGTCGGGATGATCATGGTCCAGCTGGTGCTCTCGGCCGCGCTGTTCCAGATCCACGGCAGGCCGGTGCTCGAGCAGGTCGCCTGGCTGGCCCCCTCGCGCTGGGCCTACGCCGCCACCGGCAGCGTCATGGGCCTGGGACGCGCCGACGACGAGCGGTTCTCGGGCGACTCGCTGGTCGAGGCCGGTGCCGGCCACTTCGTGCTCGCGGTCCTCGTGCTGTTGCTGCTCTCGGTGCTCACGACCGCGGTGGGCTACCTGCTGGTCAAGCGCAGCGCCACCTCCGACCGTTAGGCCCTCGACGTCAGTCGACGTCGCCCACGTTGAACGGCGAGTCCTTGCGCGACAGGATCTCGCGCCGCTCCTCGGGAGTGAGTGCCTCGACCTGGGCGACCACGTCCGACGGGTAGCCCGTGACCTCCGGCGCCGCCGCGAGAGGTACGACGGTGTGCACGACGCGGTCGGCGTAGAGGTGCACCATCGTCAGTGCCTGGTGCCCGTCGACTCCGGAGACGAAACGCCCGACCGGTGCCGGGTCGGAGGTGTAGCACGACGCCGACGCCACCGAGACCGGGACGCCGGCGAAGGTCGACCACGACGAGTAGTGGAAGTGCCCGCCCAGCACGACCCGCACGTCGGTGCCCTCGACGACGTCGGCCAGCGCCTGCTGGTCGGCGAGCTCGATCAGCTCGGCCGCCCGCAGCATCGGCACCGGGATCGGCGGGTGGTGCATCGCCAGCACGGTCCCGTGGGGTGCGGGAGTCGCGAGCACGTCGGCCAACCAGGCCAGCTGCTCGGGGTCGAGCGCGCCGTGGTGGTAGCCGGGCACGCTGGTGTCGAGCGCGACCACCCGCGGCCCGTCGACCTCCACCACCCGGTCCTGCGGCTCCCCGCTCTCCCGGCCGAAGAGCGCCGCCGAGTAGGCCTCCCGCTCGTCGTGGTTGCCCATCGTCCAGACCACGACCGCACCCATCGCGGCGGCCGCGGGCTCGACGAGCTCACGCAGCCGGGCGTACGCCGCCGGCTCGGCCCGGTCGGCGAGGTCACCGGTGAAGACCAGCACCTGCGGCGGAGGGTCGACGTGGGCCAGCCGCTGGAGGGCCAGCACCAGGCCGGCGTCGGGGTCGGGGTCGACCACGCCGTACTGCCGGGCGCCACCGGCGAGCAGGTGCGGGTCGCTGAGGTGGGCGACCACGTGGCGGGGCCGCGGGTGCTGACCCAGCTGGACGGGGGTGGGCACGGGCTCAGACCGGCTGCAGGTAGAAGACCGGGATCACCCGGGTGGTGCGCTCCTCGTACTTGGCGAAGTTGGGCCAGGTGCGCAGCATCACCCGCCACATCGCGGCCCGTTCCTCACCCTCGACCTCGCGCCAGGTGACCTCGTGCTCCTGGGCGTCGACGCGTACCCGGGCGGTCGTGGCCGCGCGCAGGTTGCCGACCCACAGCGGCATGTCGGGGCCGCCGAAGTAGGAGCCCGCGACCAGCCACCCGCCCTCGTGGGGCACGCACAGCAACGGCGTGGTGCGGGGGATGCCGCTCTTGCGGCCTGGGACCGTCAGCGCCAGGTTGGGCAGCCCGGCCAGGTCGAGGACCGTGACCCGGCCCTTGGTCGCCCGCTGCAGCCGGGTGTCGACCCAGACGACCTGCGGCAGCAGCTTGGGCATCCAGGAGAGCGCGCCGATGCGCACGGCGAGCGGAGTGAGCAGACCCATGGCGGCAGGCTAGTGGTCGCGGGACGACGACGGCGCCGGTTCCCACGAGGGGAGCCGGCGCCGTACGACGTGGTGGTCGGCCCGCGTTGCGACTGGGGTCAGGCGGCGACCTGCTGGCCGGTGAGCATCTTGTAGGTGTAGGCGGTGCCGATGATCGAGATCGGGATCGCGACGATCAGGCCGACGCCGCACAGGATCGCGCCGATGGCGATGATCACGAAGGAGACGATCGCCCACACCAGGGCCGTCCCGAGGTTCTTGACGACCAGGTCGACGCTGGCCTTGAGGGCGTCGACGGGCGCCATGTCCTTGTCGATCACGAAGTAGAGCGCGTAGGACAGCAGGAACGACGCAACGATCCCGGGCAGGAAGCACAGCAGCGTGCCGACGAAGACGATCGCGCCGGAGATCAGGCTGGTGATGACGACCGGGCCGATCTTGTCGGTCTTGAACAGCTCGTCGAACTGGAAGGGCCGGCCCTCGGTGATACCGAGCGAGCCGCGGATGATGCCGGCCCCGATCACCTGGTAGATGAAGAAGAACAGGAAGCTCGAGATCGCGCTGGCGAAGATGGAGACGAGGAAGCCGCTGCCGTCGGTGCAGGTGTACTCGAAGCCGCGGCCGGTGCACTCCGGCTCCTGGACGATGATCGCGCGGATGATGAACGAGATCACCTGGAACACGGCGATCGCCACGAACACGATCAGGCCGGCGATGACGATCTGGCCGGCGTTGGCCTGGAACTTCGCCCAGCCGTAGCTGACCGCGTTGCCGACGCTGTACGGCGCGGAACCGGCGGGCGGGCCGCCGTAGCCGTAGCCACCGGGAGGCGGTGGGGGCGAACCGTAGCCACCGGGCGGCGGCGGGGGAGGCGGCTGGGACATGAGGGTCTCCTCGTGCAGGCGAACATCGGTCTCGGTGGCCGCGACGTCGCGGCCGGCGCTGCAACCTAGCGCGTCGCCGGGCCTCGCGGACAGGTCAAAGCGGGCTATTGCGCTGCCGGACCCGGCGCGTTCATCGCACCCGGGGGTGAGGGCGCCGCGACCCGTGCGAGTGAGGATGGGGGTATGTCCAGACCACTGCGCAGCGCTCCCCGTGACGACATCGACGAGTCCGACCTCGAGGTCGGCGGCGAGGCGCACGCGGTCGCGGGGGCGACCGCGGTCGCGGTGGCGATGAAGCGGGCCGTCGAGCAGATGGGTCCGGTCACCACGGCGCGCACCCTGCTGCGCCTCAACCAGGTCGACGGGTTCGACTGCCAGGGCTGTGCCTGGCCCGACCCCGACCCGGCGCACCGCCACACCGCGGA
>CALRVO020000239.1:0-6360 GCA_943371595.1 Sphingomonas paucimobilis | reverse complement strand
GGGGTGGGCCTCGCGGTGCTGGGCCCCCTCGGCCAGGAAGTCCTCCCAGGACACCAGGGTGGTCTGGCCGTAGGTGGACTCGTAGCGCCCGCGCACGCCGCGGGGCTCGACGTAGACGATGGTCCGCAGGGAGGGTGCGCCGCCCTGGGCGAGCACCTCGAGGGTCTTGTCGACCTGCTCCTGGTCCTCGGCGACCAGCAGCACCGCGCCCGAGTCGGCCAGCAGGTAGCCGACCTCGGCCGCGGGGTTGGTGGGGTAGAGCCCGACCGAGGCGGCACGCACCGCGAGGGCGCCCATGTCGGCGACCAGCCACTCGGGCCGGTTCTCGGAGTGGATGGCCACCCGGTCGCCGGGCGCCACGCCCCGGGCCTGCAGGGCGTGCCCGAACAGCTCGACCTGGTCCCAGTAGTGCGCCCAGGTCCAGGGCCGCCACACGCCGAGGTGCTTGTCGCGCAGCGCGACCGCGCGCGGGCGGACCCGGGCGTGCTCACGGATCCGGGTGACCGGGCTCGTGGTGGCGGCGTGGGCCCCGGCAGGGGCCTTGTCCAGCACGCTCATCGCGACACCTCCTCGCCGAGGTAGGCGCGCACGACCTCGGGGTGCGTCTGCACCTCGGCCGGCGTGCCGGTGGTGACGGGGGTGCCGAAGTCGACGACCAGGATCCGGTCGGCGAGGTCCATGACCAGGCCCATGTCGTGCTCGACCATGATGATCGGCACGTCGAGCTCGTCGCGGATGTCGAGCACGAAGCGCGCCATGTCCTCGGTCTCCTCCAGGTTCATCCCCGCGACCGGCTCGTCGAGCAGCAGCAGCTTGGGCTCCATCGCCAGCGCCCGGCCCAGCTCGACGCGCTTCTGCACGCCGTAGGGCAGCAGGCCGACGGGTTGGCGACGCCACGACTCGAGCTCGAGGAAGTCGACGATCTCCTCGCAGAAGCGGCGGTGGTGGATCTCCTGCTTGCGGGCCCGACCGAGCCAGGCGATCGCCGACGCGGCGCCGTACCGGATGTGCTGGTGACGACCGAGCATCAGGTTGTCGATCACCGTGAGGTGCTCGAAGAGCGCGATGTTCTGGAAGGTGCGGGCCACCCCGAGGCCGGCGATCGTCGACGGCTTCTCGCCCAGGGTGCTCTGGCCAAGGAAGCGGACGCTGCCGCGCTGGGGGCGGTAGACACCGGAGATGACGTTGAACAGCGACGTCTTGCCGGCGCCGTTGGGCCCGATGATCGCGAACAGCTCGCCGGGGTCGACGCGCAGGCTCACGCCGTTGACGGCCTTGACCCCCGCGAACGCGAGGTGAATGTTGTCGAGCTCGAGGACCGGCCGGCCGGTGGTCGTGCGGGCGCTCATGCGCTCCACCTCTTCTTGCGTCGGTAGTGCTTGGTGTCGCGGAACGACTTGCGGACGCCGTCCTCCCCGGGGTGCAGACCGAGGTAGAACTCGCGCACGTCGTCGTCGGCCAGCAGTGCCTCGGCCGGCTTGTCGAGCACGACGCGACCGGTCTCCAGGACGTAGCCGTGGTGGGCGACCGAGAGCGCCATGGTGGCGTTCTGCTCGACGAGCAGGATCCCGGTGCCGGTGCCGTTGATCTCGACGATCACGTCGCGGATCGACTCGACCATCAGCGGCGCGAGGCCGAGGCTGGGCTCGTCGAGCAGCAGGTAGCGCGGGTCCGACATCATCGCCCGGCCCATGGCGAGCATCTGCTGCTCGCCGCCGGAGAGGTAGCCGGCGGTCTTGGCACGGCGGTCGGCGAGGACCGGGAAGAGGGTGTAGACGCGCTCGAGGTTGGTGGCCAGGCGGCCGCGGGCGGTGTGCCCGCCGACGCGGAGGTTCTCCTCGACGCTCAGCTCGACGAAGACGCGACGCCCCTCCATCACCTGGCGCACGCCCTTCTTGACGATCTTCTCCGGGCGGGTGCGGCGCAGGTCCTGGCCGTCGAGGCTGACCTCGCCCTTGGTCACCTCGCCGTCGTGGACGTCGAGCAGGCCGGTCAACGCCCTCAGCAGGCTCGTCTTGCCGGCACCGTTGGAGCCGAGGAGCGCGACGATGCGCTGGTCGGGTATCTCGAGGCTGACCCCGCGCAGGGCGAGGACGGAGTCGTCGTAGACGACTTCGAGGTTGCGGACGGCGAGCACAGGACTCCGATCCGGGGAGTGGTGGGACGGTGGGAGACCGCGGTGGGGGGTCGCGGTGTGAGGGCCGTCTCACCTTGGCGTCGTCCGCCGGTCGGTGTCTTTGGGGTCGGGTCACAAAGATCCCCGACGGGGGTTGGGACAGACACCCAGGCGGGGCGGTATAGACCGCGTCTCAGCGTTGGCCCGCGGGGGTGGTGTGACGACATTCACCTGGTGCAGACTGCGCGCCACCAGCGAACACATGGGGTGCGAGATGGTTGGGTCCGGGGCCGTGGCCACGGCCGGCGGGAGCGAGACGAGCGGCGTCGACCGCCTCGTCTCCTGGGTGCGCGCCTGCACCGACGAGGTCGCCCACACCGCCGCCGCGACGATGTGGGACGAGATCGACGCCTACGGCGTGCACGACGACCGGGGGTTCCGCTCCGAGGTCGAGTCGCACTGCGCGCAGGTGTTCGCCGCCTTCACCGAGACGCTCGCCGAGCGTCGCGAGCCGACCCGCGCCGACTTCCCGTGGACCGGGCGGCACGCCATGCGTCGCGTCGACCTCGGCATCACGCTGGCCGACTTCATGAAGGCCTTCCGCATCGGCCAGATAGCCCTGTGGGACGGCGTGCTCGAGGGGGTCGCGCAGGACCCGTCGACCAAGGACTCCGCGCTGCTCATCGTGGGTCAGGTGATGCGCACCATCGAGGTCGGCAGCACCGCCGCGGCCGAGGCCTACCTGGAGGCCCAGCAGTTCCAGCTCGCCGACTCCGCGCGGCTGGCGCGCGACCTGCTCGAGGACCTGCTCGAGGGTCGACCGCCCACCGTGCGCCCGCGCCTGGAGATGCTCGCCGACGTCGGCATCAGCGAGAGCGCCCCGCTGGCCGTGGTCGTCGGGTCCCTCGCGCTGCCGCCCGGGCGCAGCCCCGACCGGGCCGCGCACGCGCTGCTGCGCTCGGCCCTCAACAACCCGGGACGCGGGCTGGTCGTCGTACGCCACGACGAGGTGGTGGCCGTCGTGCCCGTGGAGGAGGGCGGCGAGGACCGGATGCTCACCCGGGTGCGCGCCGGCATCTCCTCGCTCGCCGGCCACGGGGTCTTCCCGGTCGTCGGGGTCAGCTCGGTGCACCCGGGCTTCCTCGACATCCCCGAGGCCTACGAGGAGGCCCGGATGGCGCGCCGCTCGCTGCGCGGCCGAGCCGGGGTGCAGTCGCTGTCACGCATGTCGACCCTCGACTACCTGGTGCAGACCCACGACCGCACCGCGCGCCGGCTGGTGCGCCCCCAGGTGAGGGCCTTCGTGCAGGAGGACCTCGCCGCCGGCGGCACGTTCGTCGAGACCCTGCGCCGCTACGTCGCCTGCGACCTCAACGCCAAGCTCGCCGCGATGCAGCTGCACGTGCACGCCAACACGGTCTACTACCGCCTCGAGCGGATCGCCGAGCGCACCGGCTGCGACGTGCGCCGGGTGGAGGAGCTGATCGACCTGCTGCTGGCCGTCAGCATCGTGTCGGGCAGCGAGTAGCGCTCCTTCAGGCCCCCTGTAGAACAGGGGGCATGCAGACACGACACCTCGGCAACGACTCCGTCGGACGTCACGAGGTCGGGGCGATCGGCCTGGGCCTGATGACCTTCGACCAGTCCGGCACCCAGCCCCGCGAGCAGCTGCTCGACACCGTGCGCGCCGCCCTCGACGCGGGCGTCACCCTCTTCGACACCGCCGACGCCTACGGGCCCGGCGACGAGCTGGGGCAGGGCGCGATGGGCGCCAACGAGCGGCTCGTCGCGGGCATCCTCGACGAGCTCGGCGTCCGCGACCGGGTGCTGCTGGCCACCAAGGGCGGCCACGTGCGCACCGAGGACGGCGGCTGGGGCCTCGACAGCGACCCCGAGCACCTGCACGAGGCCGTCGACGCGAGCCTGATCCGGCTCGGCGTCGAGCAGATCGCGCTGTGGCAGCACCACCGCCCCGACCCGGCCGTGCCCTACGACGAGGTCCTCGCGACGATGAAGGAGATCCACGCCTCCGGCAAGGTCGCCATGCTCGGGCTCTCCAACGCCGACCCCGACCAGATCCGGCTCGCCCACTCCGTGCTCGGCGACGCCCTGGTCAGCGTGCAGAACCAGTACAGCCCGGCCTTCCGCTCCAGCGCGCCCGAGATCGACGTCTGCGAGGAGCTCGGCCTGGCCTTCCTGCCCTGGAGCCCGCTCGGTGGCCTCGGCGACGCCAAGGCCCTCGCCGACAAGCACCCGGCGTTCGCCGAGGTCGCGTCCGCGCGCCGGGTCAGCCCGCAGCAGGTCGCCCTGGCCTGGATGCTCGCCCGCTCGCCCGTCGTCATCCCGATCCCCGGCGCGAAGCGGCCCTCGTCCGTCCAGGACTCCGCTGCCGCCGCCGACCTCGAGCTCACCGCCGACGAGATCGCTGCTCTCGACGCCGGCTGAGCCTCAGGTCGGCAGTCGGTCGTCGCGCTCGGCGACCAGGGCCGCCGGGGCGGTGAGGCGCCAGGCCTCGAAGACCAGCTCGGCGAGCTCGTCGCGCTCGACGCCGTCGAGGTGCACCACGACCCAGCCGAAGGCCCCCGCGGTGAACTGCACCTCGAACACCGCGGGTCGCTCGGCCACCAGGGCGAGCTGCTCGGCGACCGTCTGCTTGAGGCCGACGGTGCCGGTGGGCTCCCACACGTAGCCGAAGGGGTGCCCGCCGACGGTGAGCTTGAGGTAGCGCCCGTGGTCGGAGCGAGCCACCTGCGGCAGCTGCCCGACGAGGTCGAGGACGTCGGCGGTGCGCGTCGGCATGGCCGCATCCTCGCGGCCCGCGGCCCCGTGGTCGAGCCGGGTGGTCGACACTGGGGACATGACCTCGCTGCTCACCGCCCGTCCGGTCGAGACCTGGCTGACCGACATGGACGGAGTCCTCGTGCACGAGGACGTGCCGATCCCGGGCGCGACCGACTTCATCTCGGCGCTCCAGGCCTCGGGACGCCGCTTCCTGGTGCTCACCAACAACTCGATCTACACCCCGCGCGACCTGCGCGCCCGGCTGCTCGGCAGCGGCATCGACGTGCCCGAGGACGCCATCTTCACCTCGGCGCTCGCCACCGCGCACTTCCTGGCCGACCAGCGACCGCACGGCACGGCGTACGTCGTGGGTGAGGCGGGGCTGACCACGGCCCTGCACGACATCGGCTACGTGATGACCGACCGCGACCCCGACTACGTGGTGCTCGGGGAGACCCGCACCTACTCGTTCGAGGCGATCACCAAGGCGATCCGGCTGATCGCCGGCGGCGCCCGCTTCATCGCGACCAACCCCGACCCGAGCGGCCCGAGCCAGCAGGGCCTGCTGCCCGCGACCGGGTCGGTGGCCGCGCTGATCAGCACCGCGACCGGGCGTCAGCCCTACTTCATCGGCAAGCCCAACCCGCTGATGATGCGCAGCGCGCTCAACCGCATCGACGGCCACTCGGAGTCGACGGTGATGGTCGGCGACCGGATGGACACCGACATCATCAGCGGGCTCGAGGCCGGGCTGCGCACCGTGCTCGTGACGACCGGCTCGACCCGGCCCGAGCAGGTCGAGACCTTCCCCTACCGGCCGACGGTGGTGGTCGACTCGATCGCCGACCTCGTCGCCCTGGTGCAGGAGGCCGACCGATGAGCGGCTACGACGTCGAGCGCGTGCGCGCGTCGTTCCCGGCCCTGGCCTCCGGGCTGGCCCGCTTCGACGGCCCCGGCGGGTCGCTGGTTCCGCTCGAGGTGGCCCAGGCCGTCGCGACGGCGATGACGTCGGGCATGTGCCAGCGCGGGTCGCTCACCGAGCCCGAGCGGCTGACCGAGACGACGACGCAGGCGGCGCGCGACGCGATGGGCCGCTTCCTCGGCGCCGACCCCGCGGGGGTCGTCTTCGGCCGGTCGATGACGGCGATCGCCTTCGACGTGGCGCGCACCCTGGCCACCACCTGGGGCCCCGGCGACGAGGTCGTCGTGACCCGCCTCGACCACGACGCCAACGTGCGCCCGTGGGTCCTGGCCGCCGAGGCCGCCGGGGCGACGGTGCGCTGGCTGGGCTTCGACCCGGTGACCACCGAGCTCGACGACCCCGCGACGGTGCTGTCCGAGCGCACCCGACTCGTCGCGGTGACCGGGGCCTCCAACCTCTTCGGCACCCGCCCGCCGGTGCGCGCGATCGCCGACGCCGCCCACGCGGTCGGCGCGCTCGTGCACGTCGACGCCGTCCACCT
>CALRVO020000238.1:0-6365 GCA_943371595.1 Sphingomonas paucimobilis | reverse complement strand
CACCATCCGCGACCTCGAGGAGCGCGGCGAGATCCTGGTCCGCCGCGGAGGTGAGAATGACTTCGTCGACTGACCTCGTCGCCCCGGCGCCCGGTACCGACCTCGCGGCCGACCCCGCGGCCGACCTCGCTCCCGAGCTGGCCCTCGCGCTGCGCACCGACAAGGACGAGCTGCGCCCGTTGGCGACGCCGGAGCTCCGTGACGGCGACTGGACCCGGTACGCCGGTGGCGGTGCCCTGGGCGACCGGGTCACCGAGCAGGCCCTCGGCGCGCTCGCCGACCGCGCGCTGGCCGCCGCCCGGGCCCGGGGCTACTCGACCGGGTGGGCACAGGGTCGCCAGCAGGCGGCCGCAGAGGCCCTCGAGGTCGCCCGGCAGGTCGCCCGCGACGCAGCCGAGGCCGAGGCCCGTCGCCGTACCGAGCACGACGCCGCCCTCGAGGCGCTCGCCCGGGCCGCCCGGGGGTTCCAGGACGCCGCCGCCGACGTGGCCGTCCGGCTCGAGGACCACTGCCTCGACCTCGCCTACGAGCTCACCGAGGCGTTGGTGGGCCACCAGCTGCGGACCTCGCCCGAGCCGGTCGCCGACCTCGCCCGACGGGTGCTGGCGGTGCTCCCCGACGGCGTGCCGACGACCGTGCGGGTGCACCCCGAGCGTTCCGCCGCGCTGCGGCCGCTGCTGGGCGCCACCGGCACGACGGTCCTCGACGACCCGACCCTCGGTGCTCACGACGCCGTCGTCGAGGCGCCCGAGACGGTGATCGACCTCGCCGTCGGCGCCGCGCTCGACCGGGTCCGGACGGCGCTCGCATGAGCGCCCCCACGCTCCAGGAACGCCTCGCCCACGGACGCGGCCAGGCCCTGGCTGCGGTCGCCCCGGCCGTGCGCGGTCGGGTGAGCGAGCTGCTGGGTCTCCACCTGCAGGTGGTCGGGCTGCGGGCCGCGGTCGGTGACCTGGTCGCGGTCGAGCCGCGCGCCGGCGTCCCCGTCCTGGCCGAGGTCGTCGCCAGCAGTGCCGCCCGGGGGCTCACGTGCCTGCCGCTCAGCACCGCCACCGGCCTGGAGGCCGGGCTGCCCGTGCGCCACACCGGGGGCCCGCTGCGGATCCGTGTCGGTGAGGCCCTGCGGGGACGGGTGATCGACGGTCTGGGTCGTCCCCTCGACGGCGGCCCGCCCCTCGACGTCCTCGCGGGCCTCGACCACGTCGCGGTGGAGATGGAGGCCCCCGACGCGCTCTCCCGACCGCGGATCGACACCCCGCTCGGGCTCGGGGTGCGCGCCCTCGACTCGCTCGTCCCCTGCGGGCGCGGCCAGCGGATCGGCATCATGGCCGGGTCCGGGGTCGGCAAGTCGAGCCTGCTGTCGATGATCGCCCGCGGCACCGACGCCGAGGTCTCGGTGATCGCGCTGGTGGGGGAGCGCGGGCGCGAGGTCCGCGAGTTCATCGAGCACGACCTCGGCCCCGAGGGCCTGGCCCGCTCGGTGGTCGTCGTGGCCACGTCCGACGCGCCGCCGGTCGTCCGGCTGCGGGCCGCGTTCACCGCCACCCGGGTCGCGGAGTGGTTCCGCGACGCCGGACGTGACGTCGTGCTGATGATGGACAGCCTGACCCGCGTCGCGATGGCCCAGCGCGAGATCGGCCTGTCGGCGGGGGAGCCCCCGGCCACCCGCGGCTACCCGCCGAGCGTGTTCGCGCTGATGCCGCGCCTGCTCGAGCGGGCCGGCACCTCCCCGCACGGCTCGATCACCGGGCTCTACACGGTCCTCGTGGAGGGCGACGACCTGCAGGACCCCATCGGCGACACCGCCCGCTCGATCCTCGACGGGCACGTCGTGCTCACCCGTCGCCTGGCCACCGCCGGGCACTTCCCCAGCATCGACGTCCTGGAGTCCATCTCCCGGGTGACCGGCGCGGTCACCACCCCGGAGCAGCGGGCCGACGCCGTGCGCCTGCGGCGGATGCTGGCCGCGCACCGCTCGGTGCGCGAGCTGGTCGAGATCGGCGCCTACGTCGGGGGCACCGACCTCGACGCCGACGCCGCCCTCGCCCGACTGCCACGGATCGAGGCCTTCCTGCGCCAGGACATGGACGACACCAGCTCACCGGCCGCCACCTGGGCCGCCCTGCACGACCTGGTCGCGCCATGACGCGCCCGCACCCGCACGACGCCGGGCTGCGCGCGGTGGCGCGCGTCCGCGAGGTCCGTGAGCGCGACGGCCGCCTGGAGGTCGGTGAGGCCAGGCTCGAGCAGACCCGGGCCGTCGCGACCCTCGACCACCTGGAGCAGCGCCTGGCCGCCCCGGTGCCGGTCACCGGCGCCGCCGGCGGCTTCGCCCAGGCGCGCACGGCGTTGCTCGGGCTGCACGAGCCCCTCACCCGGGCCCGTGCCGACGTCACGGCCGCCGAGGCGCGCGCCGTCGACGCCCTCGCCCGCTGGCAGGTGGCCCGCACCCGGCTGGCCGCGGTCGAGGGGTTGCTCGAGCGCCGCGCCGAGGCCCGTGCCGAGGAGGCGCGCCGCGCCGAGGCCCGCGAGCTCGACGACATCGCGGGCCGGCTGCACCAGGCCGCGCGCCGCGCGCACGACCGGCACGACACCCACACCCACGACGTCCAGGACCAGGAGGCGACCGCATGAGCGTCAGCGAGATCACCGGTCGCATCAGCCAGATCCAGGCGCAGCTCTCCCTGCTCGCCCCCGCCCGTACGACGTCGGCCGGCGCGTTCGCCGCCGCGCTGCGGTCGGTCCCGGGGACGGGGGTGTCGTCGGCCACCGACCCTGCGGCGCTCACCGGCCAGGACGGCGGCGTGGGTGCGCGGGCGGTCGAGGAGGCCCGCAAGTACCTCGGCATGCCCTACGTCTGGGGCGGCGACAGCCCGAGCGACGGCGGCATGGACTGCTCCGGGCTGGTCCAGCACGTCTACCGCACCCTGGGTGTCGACCTGCCCCGCGTGTCCCGTGACCAGGCCCAGGCGGGCCAGCCGGTGGCGTCGATGGCCGACGCGCAGCCCGGTGACCTGCTGGCCTGGGACAACTCGTCGCGCAACGTCGGCGCCGACCACATCGCCATCTACGTCGGCGGCGGCAAGATGATCGAGGCGCCGCGCACCGGGCTCGACATCCGCCTGGTCGACGTGCCGTCGACCCCCGACTACATCCGCCGGGTCGCACCCGCCACCGTGGCCGGGACCGGCGCACCGACGGCGGTGGCCCCGACGTCGGCCGGCGCCGGCGACGTCCCCTACCGTGCCCTGTTCGAGGCGGCCGGGCAGCGCCACGGCGTCAGCCCGCTGCTGCTGTCGTCGGTCGCGCGCCAGGAGTCGGGCTTCGACCCCCGTGCCGTCAGCCACGCCGGGGCGCAGGGCCTCATGCAGCTGATGCCGGGCACCGCGGCGGGCCTGGGGGTCGCCGACCCGTTCGACCCGTCCCAGGCCGTCGACGGCGCCGCCCGGCTGCTGCGCCAGCTCCTCGACCGCTTCGACGGGCGGGTCGACCTCGCGCTGGCGGGCTACAACGCCGGCCCCGGGGCCGTCGACCGCTACGACGGGGTCCCGCCCTACCCCGAGACCCGCAACTACGTGCGCTCGGTGCTCGCGATGATGGAGGCGGCATGAGCATCACGCCCCTGGCCCCGGGCACGTCCCCGAGCCCCCCGACCTCCGGCGGCCGCGGGGGGAGCGCCGACGGCGGCAGCGCGGTCGGCTTCGCCGACCTCGTCGCGACGCTGCTCGACGCCGACCCGGGTGCCGCCTCGGGGTCGACGGCGCCTCCGGACTCCGTCGGCCCGGACGTCGGACAGGACGCCGACGCGGACGTCGGCCCGGACGTCGGGCCGGCGGCCGAGGAACAGCCCGTCGCGCCGGTCGACGCGACGGTGCTCGCCCCCGGTGCCGCGCTGCTCGCTCTGCTGGTCGTCGCGCCCACCACGCCCGTGCCGCCCGTGGCGCGACCCGCGGTGCCGGATGCTCCGACGACTGCCGTCGTGACCGTTCCGGCCGGGCTCCCGGGCGCTGCGGCCGCGACCGGCGCGACCACCGCCCCGGGGCCCGTGCCCGAGCCCGGTGCGGTGGCTCCGGCTCCAGCTGTCGCCACCGCCCCGATCGGAGCCGCCGCGGCCCTGCCGAGCACCCCGCCGCAGGCCTCGGACGCCGGCGGCGCCGGCGCGGGCGACGCGAGCTCGTCGGGCGAGCCCGAGACCGAGAGCGCTGCTCCGGCGGCTCCCTCGGGCCCGCCTGCCGGTCAGGGCGCGACCCCGTCCGGACCGCCTTCCGCCCCGGCCGCCGGTCCCGGTCCGGTCGCCCCGACGGCACCGGTCGTCGCTCCTCCTGCCGCTCACTCCCCGCACGTGCAGGCCGCTTCCCGCCACGTCGTCGAGGAGGTCGCCCGGATGGTCGAGGCGGCCGGAGGCGGCTCACGGGTGACCCGACAGGTGGTCCTGCGCCTCGACCCCGGCTCGCTCGGCGAGGTCCAGGTGCGGCTGCGCGTCCACGCGGGCGTGGTGCGGGTGCACCTCAGTGCCGGGGACACCGCCGTACGCGACTCGCTGACCGGTGACCTCGCACGCCTGCACGACCTGCTCGGCACCCGCGCCGACGACGTCCGCGTCGTCGTCCAGGACCTGCCCCGCGGCCCCCGCGACGCGACCGGTGCGCAGACGCCGTCCGCCGAGCCCGCTCCCGGCAGCGCCGGGAGCACCACCCCAGGATCCTCCGACGGGCGACGGTCCGGGCAGCAGCCCGGCGACGCACCGCCGGAGCACGGACGACCGACATGGATGTCGGACGTCAACCACGCCACGGACGGCGCGCAGACAGGGGTCCGCGGACCCACGCCTGCCGATCCGCGAGCGACGGGCCCTGACCGGCTCGACGTGAGCGTCTGAGGAGGACCTCATGTCCGTGTCCGCCACCGAACAGGTGGGACCCGTCGGTCTGGGCTCGCTCGTGCCGACCACGAGCAGCCCGTCGACCGACAAGGAGATGTTCCTGAACCTGTTGGTCGCCCAGCTGCGCTACCAGGACCCGATGAACCCGGCCGACAGCGGCGAGTTCCTCGCCCAGTCGGCGCAGTTCAACGCCCTGGAGAAGATGCAGGACGTCGCCGACCGCACCACGATGCTGCTCGGGGTGCAGCTCGCCTTCGGGGCGAGCTCTCTGGTGGGTCGCCACGTGAGCTACACCCTCGCCGACGGCACCGTCGGCCAGGGTCAGGTCGTCGGGGTCGACTTCGCCCCCGAGGGGCCGGTGCTCGACGTCGACGGTGTCGACGTCCCGATCTCCCAGGTCCAGACCGTCACCGACGGGGCCACCGTCCCGCCGTCCACCTCGCCGTCCACCTCGCCGTCCGCGCCGTCGTCCGACGGCCAGGCCTTCACCGGTCCGCCGGGCGGCTGAACGGCCTCGTCACCAGCCCGCACCACCTGCTCCCGCCCGTCCCGCCCCCGTCTCGACCTCCCACACCAGTCCTGAAAGGACGACCACCATGCTTCGTTCGCTCTTCGCCGGCATCAGCGGCCTGCGCGTCAACCAGACCATGCTCGACGTCACCGGCAACAACATCGCCAACGCCAACACCGTGGGCTTCAAGACCAGCACCACGGTCTTCGAGGACACCCTCAGCCAGATGCTCACCGGCGGGTCCGGCGCGGGCGTCGGCCGCGGCGGCACCAACCCCGTCCAGGTCGGTCTCGGGGTGCAGCTCGCCGCGATCACCAGCAACCTCGGCCAGGGCTCGGCCCAGCTGACCGGACGCTCCACCGACCTGATGCTGCAGGGCGACGGCATGTTCGTCGTGCGCATCGACGGCGAGGACCTCTACACGCGCGCCGGTGCGTTCACCTTCGACGAGACCGGCACCCTGGTGACCCCCTCGGGGGGGCGCGTGCAGGGCTACGCGCTCGACGGGGCCGGCCTCCCGACCGGGGCACCGACCGACATCACCCTGGACCCCTCGACGCTGACGCCGCCGGCCGCGCCCGGCACCACGGTCGCGTCGTTCACCTTCGCCAGCAACGGCACGCTGCGCGCGGTGCTCTCCGACGGCACCCAGCGCGACATGGCCCGTCTCGCGATCGCCAACTTCAACAACCCCAACGGCCTGGAGCGGGTGGGCGAGACGGCGTTCCGGGCCTCGGCCAACTCGGGTGCCGCCGACCTCGGCGTGCCGGCCGAGGACGGCCGCGGCACGGTCACGGCCGGTGCCCTGGAGATGTCGAACGTCGACCTCGCGGCCGAGTTCACCAACCTGATCCTCGCCCAGCGCGGCTTCCAGGCCTCCTCGCGCGTGATCACCACCTCGGACCAGGTCCTCGAGGACCTGGTCAACATCAAGCGATGAGCCTGCCGTGCCGGCGGCCCCCACGGGGTCGC
>CALRVO020000237.1:0-6395 GCA_943371595.1 Sphingomonas paucimobilis | reverse complement strand
GCCGCCGACCCGCTGTCCAAGCAGGCCGAGGGGGAGACGCCCCGATGAGCGAGGACGCCAAGGCCGGCTTGGTCATCCGCATCCTGGGCGAGGGCCAGTTCGACGTGGCCGACGCCGCCCTCGACCGTCTCAACGAGCTCGACGCCGCCGTCGAGGCCGCGATCGAGGCCGGTGACGAGGCGACCTTCCGCCCGGCCCTGCACGCCCTGCTCGACGGCGTCCGCACCGCTGGCGTGCCGCACCCGGCCGACGCGCTCGACGCGTCCGACCTGATCCTGCCCGACGGTGACGCGACCCTCGAGGAGGTCCGCGAGCTGCTCGCCGACGACGGGCTGATCCCGGGCTGAGCCCGGGTTGAGCACCGTCCTAGGTGCGTGGGACAGACTCGGGGCATGGCACGCACACGGTTCGTCGGTGACACCGGGCTGACCGCCCGGATGACGCTGGTCATGTTCCTGCTCGGCGCCCTGTTCGTCACGCTCGTCGTGGTGATGGTCGGCGTCGTCGGGGGAGCGGTCGGCATCCTGATCGGCGTCGGGGCCATCGGCTTCGCCGTCTACCAGTGGTCGAGCAGCGACAAGATCGCGATGCGCGCGATGCGGGCCCGCGAGGTGACCCCGCAGGAGGCACCCGAGCTGCACGGCATGATCGACCGGCTCTGCGCCCTGGCCGACATGCCCAAGCCGCGCGTCGGCATCGCCGACACCCGCGTGCCCAACGCCTTCGCCACCGGGCGCTCGCCCGACCGCGCGGTCGTCTGCGTCACCACCGGCATCCTGCAGCTGCTCACCGCCGAGGAGCTCGAGGGCGTGCTGGCCCACGAGCTCTCCCACGTCGCCCACCGCGACGTGCTGGTGATGACGGTCGCCTCGTCGGCCGGCATCGCGGCGGGCACCCTCACCCAGGGCGCGCAGTACGGCGGCCTCGGGCTCGTCGGCGGCCGGCGCGACAACAACGGGCCGCCGACCTGGATCATCGTGCTGTTCGTCAGCCTCGTCGTCTACGCCGTGAGCTTCGTCCTGCTGCGCCTGCTGTCGCGCTACCGCGAGATGTCGGCCGACCGGGCCGGTGCCTACCTCACCCTCAAGCCCGGCGCGCTCGCCTCGGCCCTGCAGAAGATCGACGCCGGGGTGCAGGCCACCCCGCAGCGCGACCTGCGCCAGGTCAGTGCCGGCAGCGCCCTGTGCATCAGCCCGATCAGCCTCAAGGGCCTGTCCTCGACCCACCCGCCGCTCGCCAAGCGGGTCGAGCAGCTCGCCCGGATCCAGGCCGAGCTCGACCGGCCGAGCTGATGGGCTTCCTCGACGCCATCCTCGGGCGCAGCAAGCCCGTGCAGGCCGACCTCGACGCGCTGTTCCAGGTGCCCTCGGCGGCCATCACGCTGCAGGCCTCCCTCGGTCTGGTGCCGACCGGTGACGGCGCGGTCTGCTACCGCGCCGCCGCGGGGCCGGCCTTCGCCGACGCGCAGACCGGTGTGCTCGACCTGCTGGCGGCCGCCACCGACGCGGGGGTCCGGGTGACCACGGACGGCTTCGGCTTCACCTGGCTCGAGGTCGACCACCCGCCGTACGACGCCGCGAGCGGTGACCTCGGTGGTCTGTGCACCGACCTGCACGCGGTCAACACGACGCTCGAGGGTGCGGGCTTCGGCCCCGCGCTGCTGTGCTCGCTGGTGCCGTTCGCCGACTCCAGCGGCCGGCGGGTCGGGCTGGTCTACCTCTACAAGCAGGGCACCTTCTACCCCTTCGCGCCCGTGCCCGGGGGTGAGCAGCGGCGCGACGACCTCCTCGAGATCCAGGTCCGCGACGCTCTCGGCCGCGAGCTCCCGCTCGAGCACGACCCGGCCCGGTGGCTCGCGATCTGGGGCGCCCCCGGGCTGGCCTGAGACCCGGTCGGTTCCGCGGGCAACCCCACGGCCCCCTGGCGACGTGTCATCTCCATGAGACCCGACCAGACCGCGGACTTCGAGGAGTTCGTGGCCGCCTCGGCCCGCAGCCTGCGGCGTACGGCCTTCCTGCTGTGCGGCGACTGGCAGCGCGCCGAGGACGCCACCCAGGACGCCCTCGTCAAGCTCTACGTCGCGTGGCCCCGCATCCGCCGGCGCGGGGCGGCCACCGCCTACGCCCACCGGGTCGTGACGACCGCCGTCGTCGACCAGGCCCGGCGACCCTGGCGGCGTGAGGTCTCGACCCTCACCCTCCCCGAGCGACCGGTCGACCCGGTGGCGCCGGCCGAGCGTCGCCTGGCCGTGCTGGCCGCGCTCGAGGAGCTGCCCGACCGGCGCCGAGCCTGCGTGGTGCTGCGCTACTTCGCCGACCTCTCGGTCGCCGACACCGCAGCCGCCCTGGGCATCGACCAGGGCACCGTCAAGAGCCAGACGGCCAGGGCCCTCGACCAGCTGCGCGTGTCGTTGGCCGACACCGGGCTCGACCTCACGATGGAGGACCTGTGATGAACGACCGTATCCGCGACCTGCTCGACGAGGTCGCCGACGACGACGGCCGGCCGCTCGGCTTCACCGTCGCCGACGTCACCACGCGCGGCCACGCCGTACGCCGTCGCCGCGCGACGGCTGCTGCGGTCGGTGCCGCCGCCGTGGCCGTCGCCGCCGCGGTCGCGCTCGTGGCGGTCTCGCCCGGCGGGTCGTCCGACGGCGTCGCCCCTGCCGGGCGTGGCTCAGTGGCCCCCGGGTCGTCCGCGCCGACCGCACCGTCCGCGCCGACCGCGCCGACCGCGCCGACCGCGCCGACCGCGACTTACGTGCCGCCCACCCCGGGCGTCGGCTGGACCGGCGCCAACACCCCGATGACCGCCCAGGACGCCACGATCATGTCCCGCTGCGTGGCGGTCGAGCCGACGCTCCAGGGATGGCGGTTCGACGCCCAGGTCACCGACGCCGGGGGCACGACCGCGACGTTCGTGTCCGACGACCACACGCAGTGGCGCACCTGCACGCTGGGCTTGCCGGTCGACGAGGTCAGCGACGCCTGGCCGCTCGACACCCGCCCGGTGCCCGACCCCTGGGGTAGTCCCGACTCGGGTGTCGGGTTCGCCTCGACGTGCCCCCCGGACGTGCTGGGCACGTGCGACCGGCGTCTCTACACCGCGACCTTCCCGTTGCGTGCCGGCGTGGCCGACGTGTCCGTCCGCACGCCCAGGGGCGCCGCCGCCGACGTCTCCGTCGGCGTCGCGACCTACGTCGTGCGGTTCGTCGAGGCGGCCGTGCCGAGCTCCACGCCCCCGGTGGTGGCCACGCTGCGCGACGCGTCCGGCGCGACGATCCTGACCTACGACTACAACGCGGCCCTGCGCTAGGGGCACGACCGTCCCGGGCAGTCCCTATGATCGGCTCGTGAGCATCCAGACGGAGGACGAGCGCCGGGTCCGGAGCATCGCGCAGTACGACCTGCTGCCGCACCCTCCCCGCTCCGACCTGGTGGCGATCGTCGAGCTGGCGGCCAAGATCTGCGACACCCCGATGGCGACCATCAACCTGATCACCGACACCGAGCAGCACCAGGTGGCGGCCTACGGCTTCGACGCCTCGATCTGCAGCCGCGAGGACTCCATGTGCGCGGCCGTGCTCGACCAGGACACCCCGCTGGTCGTCACCGACGCCCGGCTCGACCCCCGCTTCCAGGACAACCCGTTCGTCACCGGCGTGATCGGCAACGTCCGCTTCTACGCCTCCCACAAGCTCACGACGCTGGACGGCGTCGTCATCGGCACGCTGTGCGTCTTCGACGAGCAGCCTCGCGAGCTCGACGGCTCCCAGGTCGATGCGCTGCGCACCCTGGCCGAGCGCGTCGTCGACGTGCTCGAGCTGTCGATGCGCAGCCGCGAGCTGGCGGCGTCCAACCAGCGCCTGGCCACCTTCGCCCACCGGGTCAGCCACGACCTCAAGACCCCGCTCTCGGGGGTCGCGATGTCGCTGGAGCTGCTGCGCGACGAGCTCGTCGGCTTCTCGCGCGACGCCGACTGGCTGCTCGACCGGGCGATGAGCAGCTCGGAGCGGATGGCGGCGCTCATCGACGAGGTCCTCTCCTACGCCGTCGGCGGCACCATGGCCGACGAGCCGGTCGAGCTCGACGCGGTGCTCGCCCAGGTGCTCGACGACCTCTCCGGGCCGCTGGCCGGGGTCGAGGTCAAGGCCCAGCCGCTGCCCGTGGTCCGCGGCAACGCGGTGCAGCTGCGGTCGGTGCTCCAGAACCTCCTCGACAACGCGGCCAAGTACCGCCACCCCGACCGGCCGCTGGCGATCTCGATCACCGCCGAGGAGCACGAGGGACGCTGCCGCGTCGCGATCGCCGACAACGGCCTCGGCATCCCCGAGCACGAGCGTGACCGCGTCTTCTCGCCGCGGGTCCGGCTCACCGACGACGACCGCGGTTCCGGCATCGGCCTCGACACGGTGCGCCGCGTCGTCCAGGCGCACGGCGGCGACGTCGGCATCGACGGCACGCCCGGCGGCGGCACGACCGTGTGGCTCGAGCTGCCCGTCTGACCGGTCTGTTCTGCGCGGGCGGTCAGTCCAGGCAGAGCTCATTGCCCTCGGGGTCGGCCACCACGAGGTGGCCGTGGCCCAGCGGCGGGTCTGGGTCGTGGCGCTGCAACCGCGTGGCGCCGAGGGTGACCAGTCGCGCGCACTCGGCCTCGAGCGCCGCCATCCGCTCCTCGCCCTGCAGGCCGGGTGCCACCCGCACGTCGAGGTGGACCCGGTTCTTGGTGGCCTTGCCCTCCGGGACCTGCTGGAAGAACAGCCGCGGACCTCGGCCTTCGGGGTCGTGGCAGGCCGAGCGCGTGTTGCGCTGCCCGGGCGGTACGCCGAACGCGTCGAGAGCGGCGTCCCACGTGTCGAAGCCCGGCGGCGGCGCGTCGGGGCGGTAGCCGAGCACCTCGCACCAGAACTCCATGAGCGCGTTCGGGTCGGCGCAGTCGAACGTCACCTGGATCTCGCGGCTCATGGCGTGGTCCCCTCGCCGGCGGGCAGGGTGGTGCGGTGGGCGTAGAGGTCGCGGAGCAGGCAGACCTCGGCGAGGTGGTGGATCACCTCGCGGTTGATGTGCAGCACCAGCATCGCGTAGGACGCCTCGGCCCAGGGGCCCTCGGCCGC
This sequence comes from Sphingomonas paucimobilis, assembly GCA_943371595.1. Taxonomy (GTDB): domain Bacteria; phylum Actinomycetota; class Actinomycetes; order Propionibacteriales; family Nocardioidaceae; genus Nocardioides. The sequence continues at coordinate 1,282 of CALRVO020000237.1, read as the reverse complement.
ACCGACCGGCTCGGTCAGGCCGACCTCCCCGAGGGCCTCGACGCCGGCGATCCAGGCGGCGTACTCCTCGTCGAGCTGGGCCAGCGCCCCGGCCGCGGTCGCGGCGTACGGGAACGTCTCGTAGTCGGTCGCCGCACGACCGAAGTGGTGGGCGTTGCGCACGGCGAGGACTCCCACGATCACGTGGGCGAGGCGCCAGGCGATCGTGGTGACCGGCGCGGGGACCGGCTCGGGGTAGGCGAAGTCGACGGTCGTGGGGTCACCGGGGTGCAGGTTCCACGAGCCTGGGACCGGCTCCCAGAGGTACTCGTCGTCGGTGAGGCCGGTCAGGCGCGGGCGCACCTGGTGCTCCCAGTGGAAGGTCAGCTGCTCGCGCAGCAGGGTGTTGGTGGTCATGCCCCGACCGTGCCAGCAATAGCGGACCGTTCCGGTCCGCTGCTCGTGACAGGATCGCCGCCATGGCCGACGGGACCACCCAGCGCGTGCTGCGCCTGCTGTCGTTGCTGCAGCAGCGCCGCGTGTGGACCGGTCCCGAGCTCGCCGACGAGCTGGAGGTCACCGCCCGGTGCGTCCGCCGCGACGTGGGTCGGCTGCGCGACCTCGGCTACCCGGTGCACGCCAGCCAGGGGGTCGGCGGTGGCTACCAGCTGGGGGCCGGTGCGGCCCTGCCGCCACTGCTGCTCGACGACGACGAGGCCATCGCCACGGCGGTCTCGCTGCGGCTGGCGGCCGGCGGCACGGTGACCGGCGCGGCCGACGCGGCCCTGCGCACCCTCGCCAAGCTCGACCAGGTGATGCCCCCGCGCCTGCGTGCGGAGGTGCACGCGCTGACCGGGGCGACGGAGACCCTGAGCGGTGGCGGGGCGGCGCCGGTCGACGGCGAGGTGCTGATGGTGCTGGCGCGGGCGTGCCGCGACGAGGTCCGGGTGCGCTTCTCCTACGCCGACCGCGACGGCGCGCACAGCGAGCGTCGGGCCGAGCCGGTCCGCCTGGTCACCACCGGTCGGCGGTGGTACCTGCTGGCCTTCGACCTCGACCGCGACGACTGGCGCACCTACCGGCTCGACCGGATGGACGACGTACGCCCGACGACCTGGCGGTTCCGGCCGCGCGACGCGCCGGACGCGGCGGCCTACGTCCAGCGCTCGGTGACCGCCTCGCCCTACCGCCACGTGGCCGTCGCGCGGGTGCACGACAGCGCCGACGCGGTCCGGACCCTGGTGCCGGCCGGGGTCGGCACCGTCGGCGAGGACCCGCGCGGCGAGCCCGGCTGGTGCCTGCT
>CALRVO020000236.1:0-6414 GCA_943371595.1 Sphingomonas paucimobilis | reverse complement strand
GAGGCCCTCGGTCGAGCCGACCTTCTTGAGGCTGTTGGGCGCGAAGCGGCGCGAGCTGACCCACTCCTTGAAGTGGTCGCGGGCGCCGTTGCGGTCGACCTTGAACGGCACCACCGCCTCGGGGCGCACGATGCCCTCGGGCACCTGGGTCGCCACCAGCGCGCCGCCGCAGAACTGGCAGGCGGTCGAGACGTCGGTGGTCTCGGTCTGCGCGCCGCAGTTCTGGCACTTGAGCTCGACCGCGGCCGTCAGCGCCGCGATGCCCGACTGGCTGTGCTTGGCGGTCCACTCGTCGTAGGAGTGCTCGCGGATGGTGAGCTGCTCGGCGTTGATCTGCTGCTCGGCCCCGCAGGAGCCGCACCGGAGCACGGTCGTGCCCGGGGCGTACGCCGTCTGGGCGCCGCAGCTGGGACAGACGGCGCTGAGCGGGACCGGCGGGAGCGCGCTGCCGGCAGGCGTGTCGGACACGAGGGGGACCTCAGGCGGTCGGCGGGACCGGGGGCGGGGTGCCCTCGGCCGGCGGCTGGGGGGCGGAGGCCGGCGGGGTGGCCGACGGGGTCGGCGGCAGCGGCGGCGGGGTGACGGGGAACAGGGCCCGCACCTCGGCGACGTCGCCGGCGGGGGTCCAGGCGTCCATGCCGTCGCGCCACACGAGGGTCTCGCGGGTGACCTCGCCGGCGGTGATCCTGTCCTTGATCGCGTCGCGCTCGAGGGGGCCGACCTGCTGACCGCCGAGGGCCAGGAAGAACGCCGAGGAGGCGACCGGCACCGGCGGGGGAGCAGCGGGAGCGGCCGGCGCCGCGGGGGCGGGCTGGGAGGCCTGCGGGTTGAGCGCGTTGGCCATCTGCTGGCCCATCGCCATGCCCATGCCCATCCCCATGCCCTCGCCGGCACCACCGGGGTTGTTGGCGGCGTCGCCGATGGCGGTCGCGGCCTGGAACTTGGCGTACTGGTCGAGGTTGCCGAGGACGCCCATCGAGGTGCGCTTGTCGAGGACCTCCTCGACCTCGGGCGGGAGCGAGATGTTCTCGATGATGAAGCGGGGGATCGAGATGCCCATCGGCGCGAGCTGCTCGCTCAGGGTCAGGGCGAGCTGGTCGGCGATGCCCTGCTGGTTGGCCGCGAGGTCGAGCATCGGCACGTTGGCCTTGGCCAGCGCGGTGCCGAGCTGGGACACGATCGACTGGCGCAGGAACTCCGCGACCTCCTCGGTGCGGAACGACGGGTCGGTGCCGACGAGCTCCTTGAGCAGCTTGCCGCCGTCGACGATGCGCAGCGCGTAGGTGCCGAAGGCCCGCAGTCGCACCATCCCGAACTCGGCGTCGCGCAGGGTCACGGGGTTCTGCGTGCCCCACTTGAAGTCGGTGAACTGCCGCGTCGCGACGAAGTAGACCTCGGCCTTGAACGGCGAGTCGAAGCCGTACTTCCAGCCCTTGAGGGTCGACAGGATCGGCAGGTTCTTGGTCTCGAGGGTGACCGTGCCCGGGCCGAAGACGTCGGCGATCTCGCCCTCGTTGACGAAGACCGCGACCTGCCCCTCGCGCACGACCAGCTGGGCGCCGTTCTTGATCTCGTTGTCGTGGCGGGGGAAGCGCCAGACCAGGGTGTCGCGACTGTCGTCGAGGAACTCGACGATGTCGATGAACTCGCCGCGGATGCTGTCCATGAATCCCATGGGCCTGGCCTCTCTAGGGGGATGTGCCGTGCGGCACGCTAGTGGACGCGGGTGAGGGTGCGCCCGATTATCCCGCTCGACACGACCGGGCAGAATGGCCGCATCATGTCTGACACGGCTGTTCCCTCGACGTCCGAGCAGCCCATCACCTACCCACCTGACCTCCCGGTAAGCCAGCGCCGCGAGGAGATCGCGGCGGCCATCCGTGACCACCAGGTCGTGGTCGTCGCCGGCGAGACCGGGTCGGGCAAGACCACCCAGCTGCCCAAGATCTGCCTCGAGCTCGGTCGTGAGCGGATCGGTCACACCCAGCCCCGGCGGATCGCGGCGCGCAGCGTCGCCGAGCGGATCGCCTCCGAGCTGGGCTCCGAGCTCGGTGAGCGCGTCGGCTACCAGGTCCGGTTCACCGCGCGGACCTCGCGCGACACCCAGGTCAAGGTGATGACCGACGGCATCCTGCTCGCCGAGCTGCAGCGCGACCGGCAGCTGAAGAAGTACGACACGATCATCATCGACGAGGCCCACGAGCGCAGCCTCAACATCGACTTCCTGCTCGGCTACCTCAAGCGGCTGCTGCCGCGCCGCCCCGACCTCAAGCTGGTCATCACCTCGGCCACCATCGACGTCGAGCGCTTCTCCCAGCACTTCGCCGGCGCCGACGGCACCCCCGCGCCCGTCGTCGAGGTGTCGGGGCGCACCTACCCCGTCGAGGTCCGCTACCGCCCGCTCGTCGACGTCATGGAGGACGACGACGAGGGCGAGCCGATCGTCCGCGACCAGACCGAGGCGATCGTCGACGCCGTCAAGGAGCTCGGCACCGAGGGTTCCGGCGACGTGCTGGTCTTCCTGCCCGGCGAGCGCGAGATCCGCGACACCGCCGACGCCCTCCAGGCCGCGCTGGGCGAGCGCGGCCCCGAGATCGTGCCGCTCTACTCCCGGCTCTCGGCCACCGAGCAGCACCGCGTCTTCGCCTCCCACCCCGGGCGCCGCGTCGTGCTCGCCACCAACGTCGCCGAGACCTCCCTGACGGTGCCCGGCATCCGCTACGTCGTCGACACCGGCGTCGCGCGCATCTCGCGCTACTCGGTGCGCACCAAGGTGCAGCGGCTGCCGATCGAGCCGATCAGCCAGGCCTCGGCCAACCAGCGCTCCGGCCGCTGCGGCCGCGTCGCGCCCGGTATTGCGATCCGCCTCTACAGCGAGGAGGACTTCGCGTCGCGCCCGGAGTTCACCGAGCCCGAGATCCTGCGCACCAACCTGGCCTCGGTCATCCTGCAGATGACGTCCCTCGGCCTCGGCGACGTCGCCCGCTTCCCCTTCGTCGAGCCGCCCGACAAGCGCAACGTGCAGGCCGGCGTACAGCTGCTGGAGGAGCTCGGGGCCGTCACTGCTGCCGACGACCTCCGGCCGCCCCCGAAGGACCGTCGCGGCCGGCGTCAGCACGACGGGCCGCGGCTCACCGAGGTCGGACGACGCCTGGCGCGGCTGCCGATCGACCCGCGGCTGGCGCGGATGATCCTCGAGGCCGAGCGGCTCGGCTGCGTGCGCGAGGTGATCGTGATCGCGGCCGCCCTGAGTCTGCAGGACCCGCGCGAGCGACCGGCCGAGCAGCGCCCGCAGGCCGACCAGCAGCACGCCCGCTTCAAGGTGGAGGGATCCGACTTCCTCACCTGGCTCGAGCTGTGGCGCTACGTCAAGGCTCAGCAGAAGGAGCTCAGCAGCAGCGCGTTCCGGCGGATGTGCAAGCGCGAGTTCCTCAACTACCTACGGGTGCGCGAGTGGCAGGACTTCGAGTCCCAGCTGCGCCAGGTCTGCAAGGAGATGGACATCCAGGTCGGCAGCCCGGCCGACAACCCCGACGGCGACGGCATCCACCAGGCGCTGCTGTCGGGCCTGCTCAGCCACATCGGGATGCTCGAGGAGCGCGAGGAGACGCGCGGCGCCAAGTCGACCGGGCGCCGTCCGATGCGCGAGTACGTCGGCGCACGGGGGGCGAGGTTCGCGATCTTCCCCGGCAGCGGCCTGCACAAGAAGAACCCGCCGTTCCTGATGGCCGGCGAGCTCGTCGAGACCGGGCGGCTGTGGGCGCGCCAGAACGCCGCGATCGACCCCGAGTGGGCCGAGCGGCTCGGCGCCCACCTGGTCAAGCGCACCTACTCAGAGCCGCACTGGTCCAAGAAGCGCGCCGCCGTGCTCGCCCACGAGCGCGTCACCCTGTACGGCGTCCCGCTGGTCGCCGACCGGCTCGTCAGCTTCGGCAAGGTCGCCCCGTCGGTCGCCCGCGAGATCTTCATCCGCCACGCGCTGGTGCAGGGGGAGTGGCACACGCGCCAGAAGTTCTTCGCCCGCAACCGTGAGCTGCTCGAGGAGGCGACGGCCCTCGAGCACCGCGCCCGGCGTCGCGACATCGTCGTCGACGAGCACACGCTGTTCGACTTCTACGACGCCCGGGTCGGGCAGGAGGTCGTCAGCGGCGCCCACTTCGACACCTGGTGGAAGCGCGCACGCCAGAAGGACCCCGAGCTGCTGACCTTCAACCTCGACATGCTCACCCACGACACCGCCGCCGACGTGCAGGAGCAGGACTTCCCGGTCGCCTGGGAGGGCTCGCGGGAGGGCCTGACCTTCCCGATCAGCTACCACTTCGAGCCGGGCGCCGCCGACGACGGCCTCACGATCGACGTACCGGTCGCGACGCTCAACCAGGTCGGTGACGACGACTTCTCCTGGAACGTCCCCGGCCTGCGCGAGGAGCTGGTCACCAGCCTGATCCGCAGCCTGCCCAAGAACCTCCGGGTCGCGCTGGTGCCGGCTCCCGACAAGGCGCGGGCCTTCCTGCGCGAGGTGCCGGCCGGCGAGGAGCCGCTGCTCGACGCGCTCGAGCGCTGGTGCCGTGCCACCGCCGGCATCGTCGTGCCCCGCGAGGCCTGGGACTGGTCGAAGGTCGCCGAGCACCTGCGCCCCACCTACCGCGTCGTCGACGACGCCGGCGCCGAGCAGGCCCGCGGCAAGGACCTCGAGGCCCTCAAGGCCCCGCTGCGCCCCCAGTTCGCCGCCGCGCTCGACGAGGTGGCCAGCGGCAGCGGGCTGAGCGCGACCGGCCAGACCGCCTGGACCTTCGGCGCCCTCGACGCCTCGATCACCGAGCGCCGCGCGGGCCACGAGGTGACGGCGTACCCCGCCCTGGTCGACGAGGGCGCGAGCGTGGGGCTGCGGGTCTTCGGCTCGCGCGAGGAGGCCGCGGCCCGCCACCGTCTCGGCGTACGCCGCCTGCTCACCCTGGCCGTGCCCGACCCGACCGGGCGGGTGCTCGACGGGCTGAGCAACCTCGAGAAGCTCGGCCTCGCGGGCTCGCCGTACCCCACCGTCGCGGCGCTGCTGGCCGACTGCCGCGTGGCCGTGCTCGGCGACGCCGTCGACGCGCGGGACGAGGTGCGTGACGAGGCCGCCTTCGCACGGCTCGTCGCCGAGACCGCCCGCGAGCACGAGGTGGCCGTGCGCGCCACCGTGGCCGACGTCATCGTCGTCCTCGAGCGCTGGCGCACCGCCGACAAGGCCCTGGCCGGGCGCGCCGACATGTGGCAGCTGCCGGCGCTGACCGACATGAAGACGCAGCTGGGTCGCCTGGTCGACCGCGGGTTCGTCGGCGAGGCCGGCGCCCGCCGGCTGCGCCGCTTCCCTACCTACCTGCGCGCGCTCGAGCAGCGCCGCGAGCGCCTCGAGGGCGCCGGCCTCCACAAGGACCGGCAGCAGATGGACCAGGTCGTCGCGCTGCAGGAGGCCTACGACCACCGGATCGCCGCGCTGCCCGACGGCCGCCCGCCCGACGACCGGCTGCGGCAGGTGCGCTGGATGCTCGAGGAGTACCGCGTCTCGCTCTGGGCCCAGCAGCTCGGGACCGACGGGCCGGTCAGCGACCAGCGCATCCGCAAGGCCCTCGGCTGACCCGGCCCCCGGGTCGCTCGTAGGCTGTCGTGGTGCCAGATCCCGAACCCACCCCGCGGCCGCACCACCGGCCCGCGACGTTCCGGGCGAGCTGGTTCGAGGACCTCGAGGGCGGCACCGACCCGGCCCTGGTCAGCGAGGCGGCCGACCGTGCCGCGACGCTGCTGGTGCGTGGCGCCGGTCGCTCCGGCGACGCCGACGTCGCCGAGCGGCTGCTGCACCTCGCCGACACCGAGGGCATCGAGACCATCGCCGAGGTGTGGGCCGGGTCGCCCGCCGACTCCCTGGCCGGCTGCCTGTGGCGGCTGTTCGTGCTGCGCTCCTGGGTCCACCGCGAGCCGGTCCGGGTCTCCCGCGAGTACGACGCCGGCCGCAGCCGGGCCCCGGTCGCCGAGGTCGTCGCGGGCGTCGCCGACCCGCCCGGACCCGACGAGCTCCGGGCCATGGTCGACGCGGTGCTGCGCGGCATCGCCACCAGCGACTTCGCCGACGTGCTGCTGCGTGCCTCGGCCTTCGCCCGCGTCGTCGCCACCGGTCGGGCGGTGCTCGCCGAGCCCTCCGACACCGACGTACGCCGGATGCTCGGCCTGGCCGAGCAGCTCGAGGCCGCCGCGCGGCTCGAGCTCGACGGGCGGCTGGCGTAGAGGTCGGCGCGGTCGACCGCACCCCACGGTGGTCGAGGAGGTTGCCCTGGCAACCGTCACGAGACCACGCCACCGCAGGTGCAGGTCGGGTCGGGCGGGGCGGTGCGGCTGGTGTGGTCTCGTGACGGTCGCGGGCGACCTCCTCGACCA
>CALRVO020000235.1:0-6447 GCA_943371595.1 Sphingomonas paucimobilis | reverse complement strand
CACCGGCACCGTCGAGATGACCGCCACCCTCGACCTCGCTGACGCGATCGACCTCGAAGCCGCCCTCAAGGACGGCGCCCAGACGTTGGCCGACCTCGGGTCCACCGAGTCTTTGGACGTACGCCGGTCCCAGGCCGTGGGTGAGATGGCCCGCCACCAGCTGGCGTTCGCGTTCGGCAACGGTGAGACCACCATCCGCACAAGTGGCGGGTCAGGGCGTGGGATCACGCTGTACGCCCACCTCGACGCCGACCACCCCGACCTGCCCGGGCTGCTCGACAACACCTGGACCCCTGTCCTGGTCGAACAGATCCGCACTTGGTGCCAACAGGCCGGCACCAAGGTCACGATCAAGCCCGTCATCGACCTGGCCGCCAACCCCTCCACCGATTCCTACGAGCCCACCGAGGCCATCCGCGAACACGTCTGGCTGCGGGACCGGACCTGTGTGTTCCCCGACTGCAACCGCCGTCGTTGCGACCTCGACCACGTGATCCCGTTCGACGCCGGCGGCCCGACCAGCGCTGACAACCTGGCGATGTTGTGTAGGCGCCACCACCGTGCCAAGACCCATTCCCGGTGGCGTTACGTCGTCATCGAGCCCGGCGTCTACGAGTGGACCAGCCCGACTGGCGCCACCTTCACCGTCGACCGGCGCCGACGACCCTGACCGCCCCACCGACCCCGCCCCAGCACCACCACGGCGGGGTCACCGGCACGCCCAGACCACACGGTGGTCGAGGAGGTTGCCCTGGCAACCGTCACGAGACCTCTCCACCGCAAGGGCCCGCTCATCTCGCCCACGTCGGTTGCGGTCGGAGAGGGTCTCGTGACGGTCGCGGGCGACCTCCTCGACCACCGTGGGGGCGGTTGGGCGGGCCGGTGGCGGGCGACCTCTCGACTCGCATGGGCAGGGCGGAACCGATCGGGACCAGACGCCGTCCATTGCGGCATGACCCGTCGCGACCTGCTCAAGCTGCTCTCCCTCTCGACGCTCGCCGTGGCGGCGGCACCGTTGCTCTCCGGGTGCGGTGCGGACGAGCCGGCTCCGGAGGTGACGAGCGAGGGCGTGGACCTGGTGGCCGCTGACGTGCCCCGCGAGGCCGGCGACCCGGCTGCGATCGCGGCGGTCGTCGCGGCCATGCACGCGACCGGTGGTGCGTTGCTCGGCCGCCTGGGCGCGGGGGAGCGGGGCAACCTCGCGCTCTCGCCGTACTCGGTGGCGGCGGCGCTCGCGCTCACCGCCAACGGCGCCCGCGGGCAGACCCTCGACCAGCTCGAGCCGGTCCTGGGTGGTCCCGAGATCGAGGAGGTCAACGGCGGGCTCAACGCCCTGACGGCCCACGTCGAGTCGTTGGGCGGCCCCGTGGAGAAGTCCGACGGCACCAGGACCGAGCTCGCCCTCGACACCGCCAACGCCCTGTTCGGTCAGCAGGGCACGGCGTGGGAGCGGCCGTTCCTCGAGACCCTCGCGGGGTCGTACGGCGCGGGGATGAACACCGTCGACTGGGTCGGCGGCACCGAGGCCGCGCGCGAGGCGGTCAACGCGTGGACCGCCGAGCAGACCCGGAACAGGATCGAGGAGATCCTGCCGGAGGGCTCGGCGACGGCCGACACCCGCCTCGTGCTCGTCAACACGCTCTACCTCAAGGCCCCGTGGGACCGGCCGTTCGACACCGACCGCACCGAGGACGGGGCGTTCACCCTGCTCGACGGCACCACCGTCGACGTGCCGTTGATGAGCAGCTCGGAGGCGACGGGGGATGCCTACGCCGAGGGCGACGGGTGGGCGGCGGTGCGGCTGCCCTACGCCGGCGACGGGGTCGCGATGACGGTGGTCGTGCCGGAGGCCGGGCGCTTCGCCGAGGTCGAGGCCGACCTGGTCGCGCGAGGTGCGGCCGACCACCTCGACGCGCTGCAGACCGACAGCGTGCTCGTCACCCTGCCGTCGTGGACCTTCCGCTTCCACGGCTCCCTCGTCGCGGGGCTGAAGGACCTGGGGGTCGTTGATCTGTTCACCGCGGCCGCCGACCTCTCGGCCATGACGGCCGACGAGCGGCTGCTGGTCTCGGGCATCGAGCACGAGGTGTACATCGCCGTGGACGAGGAGGGCACCGAGGCGGCGGCCGCAACCGCGGTGGTCGCGGGCGCGACCTCGGCGCCCCTGTTCACCGAGCTCGTCGTCGACCGTCCGTTCCTGTTCGTCGTCCACGACGTCGAGCACGGCACCCCGCTGTTCCTGGGCCGGGTGGTCGATCCGCGTGGGTGAGGAGAGTGTCGGCGGGCGGTCCTAGACTCGTGTGAAGAACCCCCGGTCACGCCTGATCGGGGGCCGCTCGTGTTGCCCGCCCCACCCCGGAGTCCTCGTGTCCCTCGCCGCCCTGGCCCAGCTCATCCTCGCGAGCCCGCCGTACGCCGACCTCGCGCAGCGCGCGACCAGCGCCGGCGACCGCGCGCTCGACCTGACCGGCCCGGCCGCGCTGCGCCCGTTCGTGGCCGCCGCCCTCGTCGGCGCGGGTCGCACGACGCTGGTCGTCACCGCCACGACCCGGGAGGCCGAGGAGCTCACCGACGAGCTGGGCGGCCTGGTCGGGCCCGAGGTCGTCGCCCACTACCCGAGCTGGGAGACGCTGCCCCACGAGCGGCTCAGCCCCCGCAGCGACACCGTCGGCAAGCGCCTCGCGGTGCTGCGCCGCCTGGCCCACCCCGGCACCGACGCCACCAACGGCCCGCTGAAGGTCGTCGTGGCCCCGGTGCGGAGCCTGCTGCAGCCGCAGGTCAAGGGCCTGGCCGACCTCGCGCCGGTCGAGCTCTCGCTGGGCGACACGATGCCGCTCGACGACCTGGTCCGCAGCCTCGCCGACGCGGCCTACAGCCGGGTCGACCTGGTCGAGCGACGCGGTGAGTTCGCGGTGCGCGGTGGCATCGTCGACGTCTTCCCGCCGACCGAGGAGCACCCCCTGCGCGTCGAGCTGTGGGGCGACGACGTCGAGGAGATCCGCACCTTCTCCGTCGCCGACCAGCGCACCCTCGACAAGGCCGAGCGGCTCTGGGCGCCGCCGTGCCGCGAGCTGCTGCTCACCGACGCCGTGCGCGAGCGCGCCGCCGAGCTCGGCCGCGCCCACCCCCAGCTGCTCGAGCTGACCGACAAGATCGCCGCCGGCATCGCCGCGGAGGGCATGGAGTCGCTGGCCCCGGTACTCGTCGACGAGATGGAGCTGCTCGTCGACCTGTTCCCGGCCGACGCCCACCTGCTCGTGCTCGACCCCGAGCGGGTCCGCTCCCGGGCCCACGACCTCGTGGCGACCAGCGACGAGTTCCTCGGGGCCAGCTGGGCCGCCGCGGCCGGGGGAGGGGTGGCCCCGATCGACCTCGGCGCGGCGTCGTACCGCTCGCTGGGTGACGTCCGCGAGCACGTCATCGGCCGCGGGCAGTCGTGGTGGACCCTCAGCCCCTTCGGCCTCGACAGCGCACCCGAGGACGCCCCCGACACCGGCGACCGACCCTCGGTCGCCCTGCCCGCCACGCCCGCGGCGGCCTACCACGGCGACCACGAGCAGGCGATGGCCGACCTCGAGCGCTGGCGCGGCGACGGCTACCACGTGGTCGCGGTCCATCCCGGCCACGGCCCGGCGCAGCGCCTGGTCGAGCAGCTCGGCGAGCGCGACACCCCGGCCCGCCTGCAGGACGACGGCGACCTCGAGCTCGGCGTCGTCACCGTCACCTGCGGCGCGATCACCCACGGCTTCGTCGACGAGGTCGCGCGGGTCGCGGTGATCACCGGCGAGGACATCTCGGGCCAGAAGGCCTCCACCCGCGACATGCGCAAGATGCCGGCGCGCCGCAAGAAGCAGATCGACCCCCTCGAGCTCAAGGCCGGCGACTACGTCGTCCACGAGCAGCACGGCGTCGGCCGCTTCGTCGAGATGAAGCAGCGCGCCGTCCAGGGCGCCACCCGCGAGTACCTCGTGCTCGAGTACGGCGCCTCCAAGCGCGGCGCCCCGCCCGACCGGCTCTACGTGCCGGCCGACGCCCTCGACCAGGTCACCCGCTACGTCGGCGGCGAGCAGCCCAGCCTCGACCGCCTCGGCGGCGCCGACTGGACCAAGCGCAAGGCCCGCGCCCGCAAGGCGGTCCGCGAGATCGCCGCCGAGCTCATCAAGCTGTACGCCGCCCGCCAGGCCACCAAGGGCTACGCCTTCGGCCCCGACACCCCCTGGCAGCGCGAGCTCGAGGACGCCTTCCCCTTCACCGAGACCCCCGACCAGCTCACCACGGTCGACGAGGTCAAGTCCGACATGCGCCAGGTCGTGCCGATGGACCGGCTCATCTGCGGCGACGTGGGCTACGGCAAGACCGAGATCGCGGTGCGCGCGGCGTTCAAGGCCGTCCAGGACGGCAAGCAGGTCTCGGTGCTGGTGCCGACGACGCTGCTCGTCACCCAGCACCTGTCGACCTTCGCCGAGCGGATGAGCGGCTTCCCGGTCAACATCAGGGCGCTGAGCCGGTTCCAGAGCGACAAGGAGGCCAAGGAGGTCGCCGCCGGGCTGGCCGAGGGGTCCATCGACATCGTCGTCGGCACCCACCGGCTGCTCAACCCCGACATCCGCTTCAAGGACCTCGGCCTGATCATCGTCGACGAGGAGCAGCGCTTCGGCGTCGAGCACAAGGAGCAGATGAAGCGCATGCGCACGTCGGTCGACGTGCTCTCGATGAGCGCCACGCCGATCCCGCGCACGCTCGAGATGTCGATCACCGGCATCCGCGAGATGTCGACGATCACCACCCCGCCCGAGGAGCGGCACCCCGTGCTCACCTACGTCGGCGCCTACGAGGACCGGCAGGTGACCGCCGCCCTGCGCCGTGAGCTGCTGCGCGACGGCCAGGTGTTCTACATCCACAACCGGGTCAACTCGATCGAGAAGGCCGCCGCCAAGCTGCGCGAGCTCGTGCCCGAGGCCCGGGTCGCCACCGCCCACGGCCAGATGAACGAGAAGGCGCTCGAGCAGGTCATGCTCGACTTCTGGGAGAAGCGCTTCGACGTGCTGGTGTGCACCACCCTCGTCGAGTCAGGGCTCGACGTCTCCAACGCCAACACCATGATCATCGAGCGGGCCGACACCCTCGGCCTCTCCCAGCTCCACCAGCTGCGCGGTCGCGTCGGACGCTCCCGCGAGCGCGCCTACGCCTACTTCCTCTACCCGAGCGAGAAGCCGCTCACCGAGACCGCCCACGAGCGCCTGGCCACCCTGGCGCAACACTCCGACCTCGGTGGCGGCATGGCGATCGCGATGAAGGACCTCGAGATCCGTGGCGCCGGCAACCTGCTCGGCGGCGAGCAGTCGGGCCACATCGCCGACGTCGGCTTCGACCTCTACGTCCGCCTGGTCGGCGAGGCGGTCAGCGAGTTCAAGGGCGAGAGCGAGCCCGAGCTCAACGAGGTCCGCATCGAGCTGCCCGTCGACGCCCACCTGCCCCACGACTACATCGAGAGCGAGCGGCTGCGCCTCGAGATGTACCGCCGCCTCGCCGAGGTCCGCAGCGACGCCGACGTCGACGTGCTCGCCGAGGAGATGGTCGACCGCTACGGCGAGCCGCCCGTCGAGGTCGTCTGCCTGCAGCTGGTGGCCCGCTTCCGGGCCCGCGCCCGCCAGGCCGGCATCGGCGAGGTCACCATCGCCGGACGCAACGTCCGCTTCGCCCCGGTGTCGTTGCCGGAGTCGCGCCAGGTGCGGCTGCAGCGGATGTACCCCAAGTCGATCATCAAGCACGCCGTCGACACCGTGCTCGTCCCGCGACCCGGCACCCCGGGCAAGACCGGCACCCCCCTCGAGGGGGTCGCCCTGCTTGAATGGGCGCGCGGCGTCATCGACAGCGTCCTCGACCCGCAACCCGTCGCCACCCCGTCGTAGGAGTTCCCCTCGTGAGCCTCACCCCTCGTCGCGCAGGCCTGGTCGTCCCGCTGCTCCTGGTCGGGATCGCGCTCAACGGCTGCGGCGTCTCCGACGCGCAGGTCCGGCCCGGGCTGGCGGCCCAGGTCGACGGCGAGCAGATCGAGCTCGCCGACATCGACGAGGCGACCACGGCGGTCTGCTCCTACCTCGGCACCGCCGAGCTGGCCGACTTCAGCCCCTTCCCTCGCGGCTACCAGCGCCAGGGCCTGGCCCAGACCCGCATCCAGAAGGTCGCCCTCGAGCACCTCCTCGACGAGCGCGACCTCACCCTGCCCGACAGCTACGGCGACGACGTGGCGCAGATCGAGGCCCAGTTCGCCGACGTCGGCGCCGACCGCGACATCCTCGTCGAGACCGGCACGACCAACGCCTACGTCACCGCGGCGGCGACCGCGGTCGGAGACGCCGAGTTCCAGGCCGACGGCGAACCCGCCGCCAGCGCCGAGGCGGCCTACCAGCGCGGGCTCGTCGCCGCGTCGGCGTGGCTCAACGA
>CALRVO020000234.1:0-6448 GCA_943371595.1 Sphingomonas paucimobilis | reverse complement strand
CCACCACGTCGTTCGGCCCTCGTCGGGTCGAGGGCCGGACACCCGGTCGTCGGCCCGCCTACGGTCTGCGGGTGTCTCGGTCTCCGAACCCCCGCCCCTTCAGCGCGCCCCGCCTGCTCGCAGGCCTCGCGAGCCTCGTGCTCGTCGTGGCGTCGTACGCCGCCCCCACCGCGACGGCGGCCCTACCGCTCGAGGACTACGCCGGCTACCAGCCCGCCACGCGGTGCGCGCCGGGCGCCAAGGCAGGCACCCGCGAGCTGAGCCGCTGGCTGGTCGCGCGCTTCGGCAGCCACGCCAGCATCTCGCGCGGGTGTCGCCGGGGGAGTGCGGTCACCTCCGAGCACCAGGAGGGGCGCGCCGTCGACTGGTTCGCCGACGCCACCACGCCTCGCGGGCGCCGCGCGGCGCGCGACGTGCTCGACACCCTGTTCGCGCCCGACGCCGACGGCAACCGGGCGGCGAAGGCGCGGCGGATGGGCGTCATGTACGTCATCTGGAACGACCGCATGTATGCCGCCTGGCGCGAGTTCCGGCCCGAGCCCTACCTCAGCTCGTCGTGCCGCACCCGGCGCCACTGCTCCAAGACCCTGCGGCACCGCGACCACGTGCACGTCTCCCTGACCCGCAAGGGCGCCCGCGCTCAGACGTCGTGGTACGTCGCCCGGTCGAGCTCGTAGCCGAGGGAACGGTCGAGTCGGCGCAGAGAGCAAGTCCAAAACGGCCGAGTCGGCGCTGGGGCTCAACCCCAACGCCGACTCGACGACAGATCACTTCACCTCAACGCCGACTCGACGGGGGGTGCGGACGGGTCAGCCGGCCCACTCGGCCTTCCAGCCGTCGACCTGGTCGGCGCCGCGGGAGGCGGGGCCGGTGTAGACCGCGGAGGGTCGGATCAGGCGGCCGGTGCGCTTCTGCTCGAGGATGTGCGCCGACCAGCCACCGGTGCGGGCACAGGTGAACATCGCGGTGAACATGTTGCTGGGAACCTCGGCGTAGTCGAGGACGATCGCGGCCCAGAACTCGACGTTGGTCTCCAGGACCCGGTCGGGACGACGCTCGCGCAGCTCCTTGAGCGCCGCCTGCTCGAGGGCCTCGGCGACGGCGTAACGCGGGGCGTCGAGCTCCTTGGCCGTACGACGCAGCACCCGGGCCCGGGGGTCCTCGGCGCGGTAGACGCGGTGCCCGAAGCCCATGAGGCGCTCGCCCTTGTCGAGCAGGCCCTTGACGTAGGCGGTCGCGTCGCCGGACTTCTCGACCTCCTCGATCATCGTCAGCACGCGCGCCGGGGCACCGCCGTGCAGCGGGCCGCTCATCGCGCCGATCGCGCCGGAGAAGGCCGCGGCGACGTCGGCGCCGGTGGAGGTGATCACGCGGGCGGTGAAGGTCGAGGCGTTCATGCCGTGCTCGGCGGCGCTGGACCAGTAGGCGTCGATCGCGTGGGCGTGCTTGGGGTCGGCCTCGCCCTTCCAGCGGATCAGGAACTTCTCGGCCAGCGTGGCGCCGGCGTCGACCTCCTTCTGCGGGACGACGGCCTGCTGCAGGCCGCGGGCCGACTGTGCGGCGTACGACAGGACCATGACGGCGAGGCGGCCGATGTCCTCGCGGGCCTGCTCGTCGGAGATGTCGTAGGTCTGGCCGAAGCCGAACGCGGGGGCGAGCATGGCCACCGCGGCCTGGACGTCGACGCGGACGTCGCCCGTGTGGACCGGCAGGTTGTAGGGCTCGGCCGGGGCCAGCCCGGGGGTGTAGGCGCCGTCGATGAGCAGGCCCCAGACGTTCTCGAAGGGCACCCGCCCCACGAGGTCCTCGATGTCGACGCCGCGGTAGCGCAGCGCCGATCCTTCCTTGTCGGGCTCGGCGATCTCGGACTCGAAAGCGACGACTCCTTCGAGCCCGTGGTGTACCTCGGTCATGCGTCGCTCCTTGGCGTTGGTGAGAGGCCTCTTTGCGTCGTCGGGCATTGTGCCGCACGCACTAGGTTCGCCCTATGGCCGACCCGACCCCGGACCCCGCAGCCGACCTGAGCGCGGCCCTCGCCGCGGCCCGACACGACTACGCCGCGGGCGGTCTGGCCGAGGCCGACCTGGCCGCCGACCCCCTCACCATGTTCGCCCGCTGGTACGCCGACGCGCAGTCCGCCGGCCTGCACGAGCCCAACGCGATGGTGGTCGCCACGGTCGGCGCCGACGGGCAGCCGGCCGCACGGACGGTGCTGCTCAAGGGGGCGGGCGCCGACGGGTTCCGCTTCTTCACCAACCAGGCCTCGCGCAAGGGAGCAGAGCTCGCCGCCCAGCCGCGCTGCTCGCTGCTCTTCCCCTGGCACCCGCTCGAGCGGCAGGTGCGGGTCGACGGGGTCGCCGAGCCGCTGTCGCGGGCCGACGTCGCCGCCTACTTCGCCCAGCGCCCGCGCGGGTCCCGGCTCGGGGCGTGGGCGTCGCGCCAGTCGCGCGAGGTGGCCGACCGCGCCGCGCTCGCGGCGGCGTACGACGAGGTGGCGGCGCGGTTCGACGGCGTCGACGACGTGCCCCCGCCCGACGAGTGGGGCGGCTACCTGGTGCGCCCCGAGGTCGTGGAGTTCTGGCAGGGGCGGCCCAGCCGGATGCACGACCGGCTGGTCTACCGCCGGACCGGTGACGGGTGGGACGTCGTCCGCCTCGCGCCCTGAGAGCCTCAAGACGCGCCCTGCGGGAGCCGATCCTCCGGACGGACCACCTCCGACCGATGGGCCCGACCTTGTCTCCCACCCCCGACCGCAGCCCCGACCGCCGCCCCGACCGCCGCCCCGCCCGCCGCCGAGCCCTGGGTGCCGCCACCGCGGCCACGCTCGTGCTGGCGCTCACCTCGCTGACCTCGTCGTCCTCCAGCGCGGGGACGGCGCCCGGTGTCCCGACCGGCGTCGACGTCGACATCCGCTCGGGCGGCGCCCCGGCCTTCGCGGTCAGCTGGTCCGACCCGACCGCGGGCGCCCCGGCGTCCTACGAGGTGCTGGTGGACGGCAAGGTCCGCGCCCGGGTCGGCGCCGACACCCACACCGCCGTGGTCGAGGGCCTGGCGCTCGGGGCGACGTACAAGGTCGCGGTGCGGTCGGTGGGGGAGGGCGTGCGCAGCAAGGGCGTCGGCGCGAGCCGCCTGCTGACCTTCGGCGCCGCGACCCCGCGGCTGGACGCCAACCCCACCAACCCGCTGGCCGGGCAGGAGTGGGGGGTCTACCTCGGTCGCGCCGAGCAGTCCTACGAGCCGTGGCTGCGGGCCGAGGGCGACCGGAAGGCCGCGATCGGCGAGATCCTGCTGCAACCCAAGGCCAAGTGGTTCGGGCGCTGGCTCAGCGACGCCCAGGTCGCCGACAAGGTCCGGGAGTACATCGACAACCAGACCGGCGGTGACCCCGACGTGGTGGCGCAGCTGACGATCTTCCGGATGAAGCCGTGGGAGGGCGACGCCTGCAAGGCGCTGCCGACCAAGGCCGAGACCAGGTCCTACAAGCGCTACCTCACCAACGTCGCGGGCGCGATCGGCGACACGAGGACGGCGGTCGTGCTGCAGCCCGACGGCCCCTTCGCTCGGTGCGCCCCCGGCGGCTCGAAGGCGCCGTCGCGGCTCATCGCCTGGTCCGCGCGGCTGCTCAGCGCCCTGCCCCGCACCAGCGTCTACATCGACATGGGGTCGCCGGGCTGGTTCCGCGACGACATCACCGACGCCGTACGGCTGCTGGTCGACGCGGGTGTCGCCGACACCCGCGGGTTCGCGCTGAGCGTCACCCACATGGACACCACCCGGCAGTCGGTCCGGTTCGGCTCCCGCATCGTCGCGGCCCTCGCCGAGCGCGGCATCACCGACACGCACTTCGTCGTCGACACCTCCGACAACGGACGCGGGTTCTCCGGCGCGCAGTACCGCAAGAAGGTCCCGCAGAGCCAGCCGATCAACTGGGCCCCCATGTGCCGGACCGCGGAGCAGCGCCTGTGCGTCGCCCTGGGCATCCCGCCGACGACCGACGTCGCCAACCCCCGCTGGGGGCTGCCCGCCGAGGTCAACCGCCTCGCAGCGACCCACGTCGACGCCTACCTGTGGATCAACCGGCCGTGGCTCTACCGTCAGGTCGTGCCCTTCCGCATCGACCACGCCGTCGCGCTCGCCGCCCAGAACCCGTTCGGGTGACGTGGTGAAGCGCCTCTCCCTCCTCGCCGCCCTCCTGCTGTGCGTCGCCGTGCTGGCCGGCCCGACCGTCGCGCCGTCGTACGCCGGGGGCGCCGACTCCTACGTCGCCCAGACCGATCGCGCCACCGACCGCGCACGCACCTCGCACGACCGCCGCGTGCTCCGGACCGACCGGTGCCTGCAGCGCTCCGCGCAGCGCCAGGCCGAGCGGATGGCCCGGGCGGGCACGCTCTCGCACACGACCGACCCCGCCCGCACGATGCGGCGCTGCGGGCTGCAGGCCTGGGGCGAGAACGTCGCCAAGGCGCTGGGCGACACCGGCGGCAGCGCGGTCGTGCGCCTCTGGATGGCCTCGCCCGGCCACCGGGCCAACATCCTGGACCGCCGGTTCCGCCGGATCGGGATCGGCGCGGTCCGCCGCGACGGCTACTGGTGGGTCGTCCAGGTCTTCGGCCGTCCCCGCTGACCGGGCCGCGATCTCACGATCCACGCGGTGCCGAGTAGCCTGTCGGATTGTGGCAGGCCCCGACTTCGACACCGAGATCAAGCAGCTCCAGGCGACGATGCACACCATCGGCCAGGTGCTCGACCTCGACGGCATGCGCGTCGAGATCGCCGACCTGGGCGAGCAGGTCGCCGCACCTGACCTCTGGGACGACGTCGACCGCGCGACCACCATCACCGGCCGTCTCTCCGCCGTCCAGGGCACCCTCGACCGCTACAACGAGCTGCTCGGGCGCATCGAGGACGTCGGCATCATGCACGAGCTCGGCCAGGAGGAGGGCGACGACGACTCGCTCGAGGACGCCGAGCGCGAGCTCGAGAAGGTCAAGAAGGCCGTCGAGAGCCTCGAGGTCCGCACCCTGCTCAACGGCGAGTACGACGCCCGCGAGGCCCTCGTGTCGATCCGCTCCGGTGCCGGTGGGGTCGACGCCGCCGACTTCGCCGAGATGCTGATGCGGATGTACATCCGCTGGGCCGAGCAGCACGACTACAAGGTGGAGGTCTTCGAGACCTCCTACGCCGAGGAGGCGGGCCTGAAGTCCGCCACCTTCGCCATCCACGCGCCCTACACCTACGGCACGCTCTCGGTCGAGGCCGGCACCCACCGCCTCGTGCGCATCAGCCCCTTCGACAACCAGGGCCGCCGGCAGACGTCGTTCGCGGCCGTCGAGGTGGTGCCGGTGCTCGAGCAGACCGACGAGATCGAGATCCCCGAGGACGAGATCAAGACCGACGTCTTCCGCTCCGGCGGCCCCGGCGGCCAGTCGGTCAACACCACCGACTCCGCGGTGCGCCTGACCCACCTGCCCACCGGCCTCGTGGTGTCGTGCCAGAACGAGAAGAGCCAGCTGCAGAACAAGGCCAGCGCCCTCGTCGTGCTCAAGGCCAAGCTGCTCGCGCGCAAGAAGGCCGAGGAGAAGGCCCACCTCGACTCGATGCGCGGCGACGTGCAGGCCAGCTGGGGCGACCAGATGCGCAACTACGTGCTCAACCCCTACCAGATCGTCAAGGACCTGCGCACCGGCTACGAGGAGGGCAACCCCTCCACCGTCTTCGACGGTGACCTCGACGGTTTCCTCGAGGCCGGCATCCGCTGGCGGCGCGGCTCCGAGAAGGCCGACGCCTAGCCCGACCCACGTTGGTCGACGGACCGGACCTCACCACACGGTGGTCGAGGAGGTCGCCCGCGACCGTCACGAGACCTCCTGGCCGCAGCCGACGTGCCTGGCTCGATCTGCACCTGCGGTTGCGTGGGTCTCGTGACGGTTGCCAGGGCAACCTCCTCGACCACCGTGTGGTGAGGTCGTGGGCGACGTACCCGACCGCTGCGGGGCGAGCGAGCAGCCCAACTACGGTAGGGGCGTGAGCGTCCCGGAGCAGGTCAGGTCCGTCGCCGAGGCCGCGCTGTCGGGGCTCAAGCGCCGCCGGCGCGAGACCTTCCTGCTGCGCCTCGAGCGCTGGTGGCCCGACCTGGTGGGCGCGGTCGCGGCGGCGTACGACGACCCCGAGCGGGTCGCGCTGCGGTTGGTCGAGGTCGCGGCGCGCGGCTACGCCGACCGCCCGCGCGACCTGCAGCGGCTCGACGAGCAGCGGCTGCTGCGACCCGACCGGATCCAGGGGCCCGAGCAGGTCGGCTACGCCTGCTACACCGAGCGGTTCAGCCCCGACGGCACGCTGGCCGGCGTCGCCCAGCGGCTCGACCACCTGCGCGGGCTCGGCGTCACCTACCTCCACCTGATGCCGCTGCTCGAGCCGCGCGAGGGCGACAGCGACGGCGGCTACGCGG
>CALRVO020000233.1:0-6469 GCA_943371595.1 Sphingomonas paucimobilis | reverse complement strand
ACCGACCCGGTGATCGAGACCATCTGCGGTGTGCGGTGCTCGACGAGCAGCCGGCCGGTGCCGCGGTCCCCGCACACGACGTTGAGCACGCCGGGCGGCAGGAACTCCTGGCAGATCTCGGCCAGCAGCGTCGAGGACGCCGGCGTGGTGTCGCTGGGCTTGAGCACCACGGTGTTGCCGGCGGCCAGCGCCGGGGCGATCTTCCAGATCATCATCATCAGCGGGTAGTTCCACGGCGTCACCTGCCCGACGACGCCGACCGGCTCGCGGCGCACGAACGACGTGTGGTCGGCGAGGTACTCCCCCGCCGAGCGCCCCTCGAGCACGCGGGCGGCCCCGGCGAAGAACCGGAAGTGGTCGGAGCTCGGCGGCAGCTCCTCGCTCGCCGTCAGCCCGACGGGCTTGCCCGTGTCGCGCACCTCGACCTGCACGATCTCGTCGGCCCGGGCGTCGATGGCGTCGGCGATGTGCAGCAGTGCCCGGGCCCGCTCCTGCGGGGTCGTCGCACCCCACGTCTCGAACGCGCCGGCCGCGGCGGCGTACGCCCGGTCGACGTCCTCGGCCGCGGACCAAGGCGCCTGTGCGTAGACCTCGCCGGTGCTCGGGTCGACGACGTCGTACGTCGCCCCTGACACCGACGCGACGAGCTCGCCACCGACGACGTTGCGGAAGATTTGGTCAGCCATGACCGGAGACTAGTTGCGGATTTCGTCGCCTGTCGACGGTTACGCCACGGAATCCCTCGCGGGGCCCTTGCCGATGACCCTCCCGACCGCGCACGATGAGGTCATGCCCCTCGACGAAGCCCACCTGCAGCAGGCCGCCAAGGACCACCTGTGGATGCATTTCACGCGGCACGGCGCCTACGACCACAGCGACGTGCCGATCATGGTGCGCGGCGAGGGCGTGCACCTCTACGACTCCCAGGGCAAGCGCTACCTCGACGGGCTGGCCGGACTCTTCGTCAGCCAGCTCGGCCACGGCCGCGCCGACCTCGCCGAGGCGGGTGCCGCGCAGGCCAAGGAGCTGGCGTTCATGCCGCTGTGGTCCTACGCCCACCCGTCGGCGATCGAGCTGGCCGAGAAGGTCGCCTCCTACGCGCCTGGCGACCTCAACCGCGTGTTCTTCACCAGCGGCGGCGGCGAGGCCGTCGAGTCGGCGTGGAAGCTGGCCAAGAACTACTTCAAGCTCGTCGGCAAGCCGATGAAGCACAAGGTCATCAGCCGGACCATCGCCTACCACGGCACCACCGCGGGCGCCCTGTCGATCACCGGCCTGCCGCTGCTCAAGCAGCAGTTCGAGCCGCTGGTGCCCTCGACGTTCCGCGTGCCCAACACCAACATCTACCGCGCCCCGGCAGGCACCGCCGGCCCCGACGGCGACGACGGCGAGGCCTTCGGCCGCTGGGCGGCCGACCAGGTCGGCGTCGCGATCGAGAACGAGGGACCCGACACCGTCGCCGCCGTGTTCCTCGAGCCGGTGCAGAACGCCGGCGGCTGCTTCCCGCCCCCGCCGGGCTACTTCGAGCGCGTGCGCGACATCTGCGACGAGCACGACGTGCTGCTGGTCTCCGACGAGGTGATCTGCGCCTTCGGTCGTCTCGGCCACATGTTCGGCGCCGAGCGGTTCGGCTACCAGCCCGACATCATCACGTGCGCGAAGGGCCTCACCTCCGGCTACGCCCCGCTCGGCGCGATGATCGCCAGCGACCGCCTGATGGCGCCCTTCCTCGAGGACCGGGAGATGTTCGCCCACGGCTACACCTTCGGCGGCCACCCGGTCTCGACGGCGGTGGGCCTGAAGAACCTGCAGGTCTTCGAGGAGGAGGGTGTGCTCGAGCACGTGCGCACCAACGCGCCGCGCTTCCGCGCGACCCTCGAGCGCCTCAAGGACCTGCCGATCGTCGGCGACGTGCGCGGCGACGGCTTCTTCTACGGCATCGAGCTGGTCAAGGACCAGACCACCCGCGAGTCCTTCACCGCCCAGGAGTGCGAGCGGCTGCTCTACGGCTTCGTCTCCAAGCAGCTCTACACCGAAGGTCTCTACTGCCGCGCCGACGACCGCGGCGACCCCGTGATCCAGCTGGCGCCGCCGCTGGTCTGCGAGCAGACCCACTTCGACGAGATGGAGCAGATCCTGCGCACGGTGCTCGACAAGGCGGGGTCGATGCTCTGAGCGCGGGAACCCCACAAGGCCGCCCCGACGCTGTGACAGGCTCCTGCCCGTGACCACCCGACCGACGCCGCTCGACGACGTGTCCAAGGCGATCATCGAGCAGCTGCAGCGCGACGGCCGCCAGTCCTACGCCTCGATCGGCAAGGAGGTCGGGCTGTCCGAGGCCGCCGTGCGTCAACGGGTCCAGAAGCTCGTCGACGCCGGCATCATGCAGATCGTCGCGGTCACCGACCCCATGCAGCTGGGCTTCGCCCGCCAGGCGATGATCGGTGTCAACGTCTCCGGCCCGATGGAGCCGGTCGCCGACGCCCTGTCCGCCCTCGACGAGGTCGACTACGTCGTGATCACCGCCGGACGCTACGACCTGCTCGCCGAGATCGTCTGCGAGAGCGACGACCACCTCCTCGAGCTCGTCTCGACGGCGATCCGCAGCATCCCGGGGGTGGTCTCCACCGAGACCTTCATGTACCTCGGGCTGCGCAAGCAGTCCTACTCGTGGGGCGTGCGTTGAGCGCGTCGAGGAGCAGGCGGCCGTAATTGCCTTGCGCCCGACGCACCGGGCGCCCGAGGATGTGCCCGAGTCACCGGTCGACCTGCCGGTGCCCGTCGAGAGGAGCGTGACATGTCCATGACTGTCCTTGGCCTGTCCGCAGACCACCCCTTCCTCCTCCCAGAGACGAGCACCACCACCCATGACTTCCCAGGACTTCACTCCTGACCCCACGCACGACCTCACGCACGACCACTCGCACGCCCCCGGTCCCGACGTCGAGCCCGACTTCACCTTCGACTGGAACACCTACGACGACGTCGACGACAGCACCCAGCGCTGGTCCACCTGGCTGAGCGTCGAACCGCTGTCACGTGGCCCCGAGCCCCGACCCGACTGGGTCGTGACCTCCCAGGGCGCCATCGACACCGAGCTCGGCATCCTCAAGACCGGCAAGGAGGCCGACGTCTTCCTGCTCGAGCGCGCCGACCCGTTGGAGCCCGAGAAGGGCGTGGTGATGGCGGCCAAGCGCTACCGCTCCTCCGAGCACCGCACGTTCCACCGCTCGGCCGGCTACACCGAGGGCCGGGCGATGAAGCGTTCGCGCGACGAGCGGGCGCTGAAGCGCAAGTCGACCTTCGGGAAGCTCGTCGCGGCCGGCGAGTGGGCCGTCTCGGAGTGGGACGCGCTCAAGCGCTTCTGGGCGCTCGGGCTCCCGGTCCCCTACCCCGTGCAGATCGACGGCACCGAGATCCTCATGGAGTGGATCACCGTCGACGGCGACAGCGCGCCCCGGCTCGCGCAGACCCGGCCGGAGCCGGACCTGCTGGCGTCCTACTACGACCAGCTGCGCGACGCCCTGGCCACAATGGTGCAGCACGGCGTCGTGCACGGCGACCTGTCGGCGTACAACATCCTCGCGGCGGGTGAGCGCTTGGTGATCATCGACCTGCCGCAGATCGTCGACCTGGTCGGCAACGCCAACGGCTTCGACTACCTGCTGCGCGACTGCACCAACATCTGCACGTGGTTCCGCGGCAAGGGACTCCACACCGCCGACGAGCAGGAGCTGTTCGGCGACCTGATGGCGCACGCGTTCTAGCCGGCGCGCGCCGGTAGCCTCCCCTGACGTGAGGGCCACCCGCGGACGCGTGATCCACGTCGAGTCGACCGCCGAGCTCGACCGCCGACTGACGGCCGGCGCGCGACGGCTGGGGTCGTGGCGGGTGCACCGCCTCGACCTCAGCGGTCGCGTCGCCGAGCTGTTGTCGCGCGAGGTCCACGGCGCCGCCTTCCTGGGCTGCACCTTCGCGCCCGGCGAGGACGACCTGCTGACCGCGGCCGGTGCGCTGGTCATGCCCGACGTCGGCGACTCTCCCCTGGACGTCTACCGGCCCCGGCTCTACTCCCCCGACGAGCTCTTCGACCGCACGCCCTACCCCCGCAGCCTCGACGCACGCGCCTACGCGTGGGTGCAGCGCGTGCCCGACCGTGACGACTCCCTGGCCGCGGCCCTGCACGACCACGCCGTCGACGAGGCGCTGGCCCGCTTCGTCTCGGGACAGCGGATCGTCGGGGTGATGGGTGGTCACGCCCTGGCCCGTGACGACGCGGCGTACGCCGACACCGCCCGGTTGGGGCACGCCCTGGGCGGGTCGCTGCTCGTGGCCACCGGCGGCGGGCCGGGCGCCATGGAGGCCGCCAACCTCGGCGCCAGGCTCGCCGGCCTGGAGCCCGCCGCGCTGGGGGCCGCGCTGGCCGTGCTCGCCCGGGTGCCGTCGTACCGCCCCTCGATCGACGCCTGGGTCGCCAGCGCCCGTGAGGCCGTCGCCGACCTGCCGCCCCGCGACAC
The DNA here is from genome assembly GCA_943371595.1 of Sphingomonas paucimobilis. Lineage (GTDB taxonomy): Bacteria > Actinomycetota > Actinomycetes > Propionibacteriales > Nocardioidaceae > Nocardioides. The sequence continues at coordinate 1,952 of CALRVO020000233.1, read as the reverse complement.
CGTGGGCATCCCCACCTGGCACTACGGGCACGAGCCGCCCAACCTCTTCGCGACCGCGGTCGCCAAGTACGTCCGCAACGCCACCCGCGAGGCCGTGCTGCTCGAGATCTGCGACGCCGGCATCGTCTTCCTGCCGGGGGCGTCGGGGACCGTGCAGGAGGTCTTCCAGGACGCCTGCGAGAACTACTACACCGAGGAGACCTCGGTCGCGCCCATGGTGCTCGTCGGCCGCAGGCACTGGACCGAGACCCTGCCCGCCTGGCCGCTGCTTCGGTCGCTGGCCCGCGGGCGCGCCATGGAGGACCACGTGCACCTGGTCGACACCGTCGAGGAGGCGGCCGAGGTGCTGGTGGGGTAGGCCACCCCACGGTGGGACTGTCGTCGTACGAGGTTGGCGCGGCCGCAGGCGGTCTCGACGACCTGACCCTGCGGTCGGAGTGGTCTCGTGACGGTTGCCAGGGCAACCTCCTCGACCACCGTGCGGCCCGGTCGTCGCACGCTGGAACCGCTCAGCCCGACATCGCGTCCCACTCGGCCCGGCCGGCGATCACCTCGCGGTAGTGCCCGACGAGCGCGTGGTTGACCGCGCCCCACGACCGGCCACCGACGGACCGCCGTGCCGCGAGCCCCATCCGGCGCCGCTGCGTCCGCTCGGAGGCCAGCAGGTCGACGTAGGTCGCGAGGTCGGCGGCGTCACCGGGGCGGTAGAGGAACCCGGCCACGCCGTCGTCGACCACGTCGACCGGTCCGCCCTGGCGCGGGGCGACCACCGGGACGCCGGACGCGAGGGCCTCCTGGGCCGACTGGCAGTAGGTCTCGTGCCGCCCGGTGTGCACGAACACGTCGAGCGAGGCGTACGCCGCGCCCAGCTCGTCGCCGTGCAGGACCCCGAGGAAGTGCGCTCCGGGGAGCAGGGCGCGCAGGCGCTGCTCCTCGGGCCCCCCGCCGACGACCACCAGTGCGTGACGGGGGTCGCGGGCCAGGACGGTCAGCAGGTCCAGCTCCTTCTCGGGAGCCAGGCGGCCGACGTAGCCCACGAGGATCCGCTCGGGGGCTCCGGGCCGGGGCTCGCCGAGCAGGCGCGCGCGCAGCGCGGCGTCACGGCGGACCGGGTGGAACTGCTGCAGGTCGACGCCCCTCGGCCACAAGGCGGTGCCGGGGACGTCGAGGTCGGCGAGCTGGCGCAGGCTGGCCGAGGACGGGGCGAGGGTGCGGTCGACGCGGGTGTGGATGCGCCGGGTGAGGGCCGCGGCCGCCGCGGCACCGCCGGGGAGGTCGTAGCGCTCGGCGAAGCCGACCAGGTCGGTCTGGTAGATCGCCACGGTGGGGATGCCGAGCTCGCCGGCCACCTTGGCCGCCTGGTAGCCGAGCGTCGCCGGCGAGGCGATGTGGACCACGTCGGGGGCGAAGCGGAGCATCGTGCGGCGAAGGCGCCGCCTGGTCTCCAACCCGATCTTGAAGTCCTTGTAGAACGGCAGGGTCGCGCCGCGGGCGTGCCGCACCCGGAACCCGGCGTAGACGTCGGGACCGGTCGGGGCGACCAGCTCGGCGTCGTGGCCCTCGGCCGCCAGGTGCTCGAGCACCCGGCGTACCGATCCGGTGACGCCGTTGACCTGCGGGAGGAACGACTCCGCGACCACCCGGACCCGGAGGCGGTCGGACCGGACGGGCCGGTCGGTGGGAGCTGCGGGACGGGCGAGCGGGAGCACGTCGGCCATGACGGTGACGCTAGGCAGCACCGGTCAACGACCGGCGGTCACCGCGTGGCCCGTGCGTGGCCCTCGTGTGAACATCGGTCGTCCCGTCGCCACTGCCGCGCGGCCCGTCCGGGAGCCGTTCTGCGCGCTCGGGAGAGGGGTCCACGTGGACCCCTCTCCCTAGCGCGCGAAAAGGGGCCTGGTCGGTCAGCCGAGGGCCACGACGTAGGACCGCTCCTGGCCGAACACCTCGAA
>CALRVO020000232.1:0-6473 GCA_943371595.1 Sphingomonas paucimobilis | reverse complement strand
CAGGTCGGCCGCCTCGCTCACCTGGCCGATGAAGTCACGGGTGGTCTGCTCGTTGTCGGCGAGCGTGGCGACCAGCCCGTCGAGCGAGCGGATGACGGCCGAGACGTCCTCGCGCTGGTCGGAGACGTCGCCGGCGGCACCGGCCAGGTCGGTGACCGTGTCGTTGAGGAGCTGACCGTTGCCGTCGAGGGCCGCACTGCCGTCCTCGATGATGCGGCGGACCGCCTCGGTCGACTCCTTCGACCCGGCGATCCCGGTGGCGAAGGTGTTGAGCGCCTCGAGCACCTGGTCGAAGTCGACGGGGGTCCGGGTGCGCTCCAGGGGGATCGTCCCGCCGTCCTCGAGCTCGGCGCCGCCGGTGTAGACGGGCGCGAGCTCGACGTAGCGGTCGGTCGCGACCGAGCGGGCCACCACCATCGCCCCGACGTCGGACGGGATCTTGCGTCCGGCCTCGACCTCCATCGTCACCTTGACCTGGGTGCCCTCCGGCTCGATGGCGGTGATCGAGCCGATGGTCACCCCCAGGATGCCGACGTCGTTGCCGACGAAGAGGCCGGCGGTGTCGGCGAAGTAGGCCGTGACCTCGACCTGGTCGTCGCCGCCCACGCCGGGGACGCACGCCGACGTGAGCGGCAGGGCGAGGAGGACGCCCAGCAGCAGCCGGAGGTCGGGCAGGTGGCGCTTCACGGGCAGCTCCCCAGTGCGCAGCGGCCGTCGTCGGCCGGGATGGCGGGCGGGTCGAGGTAGAGGTCGGCGTAGGGACCGCTGCCCGTCGCGTTGGCGATGTAGCGGAAGGCCGGGGCCATCACCTCGATCGCCTTGGTGAGGCTCTTGTCCTCCCGGCTCAGCGCGTCGAGCGCGAGGTCGAGGTCGCGCAGGGCCGGACCGAGGTCGGCGTCGGTCTGGGCGACGAGGTCGCGCAGCGCCCGGGACAGCGAGCTCGTCTCGCGGAAGAGCCGCGAGATCGCCGCGCGTCGCGACGTGATCTCGTCGGACACCAGGGTGGTGGCCTCCATCAGCCCGACCAGGTCGTCCTTGCTCGCGTCGAGCTGGTCGGTGACGTCGCGCGCGGCCCGCAACAGCTCCCCGGTCTGGGCCGACCGCTTCGAGACCAGCTGCGAGAGGCGGCCCACGCCCTCGAGGGCCGGTCCGACCTCGTCGCCGGAGGCGCGCAGCGTCGTGCTCACCTCGGTGAGCGCCTGGGCCAGCAGGACCGGGTCGAGCTCACCGAGCTTGGTGGTGCCCTGCTCGATGACGTCCTGCAGGTTGTAGGGCACGCTCGTCCGCTCGATCGGGATCCGACCGTCGGCGAGCTCACCGTCGCCGGCCGGCTCGACCTGCAGGTAGTGGGTGCCGAGCAGGGTCGCGACCTTGACCTCGGCCGACGAGTCGGCGCCGAGCTCGATGTCGTCCTCGAGCTCGAAGGTGACCAGGACGTCGCGCTCGCGCAGCTCGATGCCGGTGACCTCGCCCACCGACACCCCGTGCACCTGCACGTCCTCGCCCGTGCGGAGCCCGGCGGTGTGCTCGAGCACGGCGGAGTAGCTGCGGCTGCCGAAGGAGGCGACCGAGAGCAGCACGATCACCACCCCGAGGGCGACGAACGCAGCCAGGGTGACCAGCCCGATCCGGAACGGGTCGCGGTTGGCGATCGGTTTCATGACACGCACCTCATGGTTGTCCTCAACCCCTGCAGACCGTCGACCAGGGACCGTTGTCGTCGCCGGCGAGGTTGATCTCGGTCGACCCGACCGCGACCAGGAACGAGCACGGGTAGACGTTGAGCGCGCTCTCGTAGGACGTCGCCCGGCCGAGCGCCTCGAAGATCCGGGCGAACTGACGGATCGCCGTGTTGAGCTCCTCGCGGGACTCCGCGGCCTGACGAGCGACGTCACGCAGCTCGCCCACCGTGCGTACGGCGGGGCCCCGGGCCTCGCGGAAGAACCCCGACGTCGCCCCGACGAGCTCGCTGAGGCCCTGGACCGACGCGCCGATCGAGCGACGGTCGCGAGCGAGCCCGTCCATCAGCAGGCGCAGCTCGCGCACCGTGGTGCGCAGCTCGTCGCCCTGGCCGGCGAGGTTGTCCAGGACCGGGGTGAGGTTGGTGAGGACCGCGCTGTAGAGCTCGTCCCGGTCGGCGAGGAAGGTGGTCAGCCGCGTGGTCTCGCCGAGCAGCTGCTCGACGGTGCCGCCCTCGCCCTGGAGCACCTGGACCATCGACTCGGCCAGGCGGTTGACGTCGGCGGGCTGCAGCACCTCGAAGAGCGGGCGGAAGCCGTTGAGCAGCTCGGTCAGGTCGAAGCCCGGGTCGGTGCGGTCGAGCGGGACCTCGGCGCCACCCTCGAGCTCGGCGCCGCGCTCGCCGGTCTGGACGAGCGCGAGGTAGCGCTGGCCGAGGAGGTTCTGGTAGCGCATCACGACGTTGGTCGTGTCGAGCAGCGGCTGCTGGTCGCGCAGCTCGAAGTCGACCATCGCGCCGTCGTCGGTGACCTCGATCGACGAGACCCGGCCGACGCGGACCCCGGCCACCTTGACGTCGTCGCCGACCCGCAGCCCGCTGACGTCGGTGAACTCGGCGGAGAAGGAGCGGTTGGACTCCCCCAGCCCGTTGGTCATCGTGTTGACCAGGAGCACCAGCAGCAGGATGCTCACGAGCGCGAAGAGGGCGAACCGGACGGCGATGCCCCGCAGCCCGGTCACCGGTCGCCCCCGACCATCGACCGCAACGTGGCCTCGCGCAGCTGGCCGGACGGACCGTACGCCGGCCGGTCGGCGCTGCTGTAGGGCGCGGGCGCGTCGAGCGCGAGCTGGGCGTCGGTGCGGACGAACCCCTCGCGCACGGCGGTCGGCAGCACCGCGCCGACGCGGATGTTGGTCGAGATCGAGTCGGTGATGCCGGCCCTCCGGTTGTCGTAGAGGACGTCGAGGAGCAGCGCCCCGTTGTCGAGCATCCGCACCAGTCGTCGCGTGTTGGCGTCGAGGAAGTCGCCGGCGGTGCGCGTCAGGGTGGTGCCGCCGATGATGAGAGCACTGATCGCAGCGCGCTGCTCGACGATGGTGTCGAGGGTGACGAGCCCGTCCTCGGTCGCGTCGAGCAGCTGGGGCGCCAGGTCGTCGACGACCTCGAGGTTGTCGGCGAGCTCGCGCAGCACGGAGCGCGCCTGCGGCAGCTCGGGCGTGATCTTGCCGAGGTAGGCGTCGGCGACGTCGATGATCCGACCGATCTTCTCGCCGCGACCGTCGAGCGCGACCGCGGCACTGCTGATCGCCGAGCTGAGCTCGGCCGGGCCGAGCGCCTTGACGAGGCGGTCGATGTCGTCGAGGGCCTGCTGCAGCTCGAGGGTGCCCTGCTCGGTGTCGGCCGGGATCGAGGCCCCGGCCGCGAGCGGGGTGCCCGACGGGCCGCCGTAGACGACCAGGTCGACGTACGTCGTCCCGAAGACGGTCGCGGGCAGGATCCGGGCCACGACGTTGTCGGGCACCTCGTCCATCCGGTCGGCCGGCATCGTCATGTCGACGCGGACGTTGCCGTCGTCGCCCTGCCCGATCTCGCTGACCCGACCGACGATGACGCCGGCGATCTTGACGTCGGACCCGGGGCGCAGGGCGCCCCCGGCGTTGCGGACCTGCGCCGAGACCTCCGGGTCGCCACCGAGGCGACCGGTCACCCGGGCGTAGGCGAGCCCGAGCAGCACGGCCATGACCACGAAGGTCACCAGGCCGCGCCGGGCGAGGTCGATCCGGCGCAGCTCCTTGCGGGGAGAGTTCTTGCCCATCTGCCGCCCCTAACCCGAGACCCGGAACCCGGGATCGCCACCCCAGAAGATGAGGGTGAGCACCATGTCGAGCACGACGACCGCCACGATGCTGGCGCGGATGGCGGCGCCGGTGGCCTCCCCGACCGCCTGGGGACCGCCGCCGACCTTGAAGCCGTACCAGCAGTGGATGAGGGTCACCACGATCGCGAACACCAGGATCTTGATGACCGACAAGAAGATGTCGCGGCCCTGGATGAAGGTGGAGAAGTAGTGGTCGTACTGGCCCGGAGACTGGCCGAACAGGTAGACGACCGAGGCCTGGCTGGCGGCGTAGGAGCCGAGCAGGCCGATGAGGTAGAGCGGCAGGATCGCCAACATGCAGGCGACGACGCGGGTGCTGACGAGGTAGCGCATCGGGCTGACCGCCATCACCTCGAGGGCGTCGACCTCCTCGTGGATCTTCATCGACCCCAGCTGCGCGGTGAACCGGCACCCGACCTGCGAGGCGAGGGCGAGCGCCGCGATGAGCGGGGCGAGCTCGCGGGTGTTGGCGCTCGCCGAGACGAAGCCGGTCAGCGGGGCGAGGCCGACCAGCTCGAGCCCGTTGAAGCCCTCGATGCCGAGCGAGGTGCCGGCGCTGATCGACAGCAGGATCATCACCCCGACGGTGCCGCCGCCGACGATGATCGCACCGCTGCCCCAGGCGATGTCCTTGAGCTGGCGCAGCATCTCAGCGGGGTAGAGCCGCAGCGTCGCGGGGATCTCGCGCACCGCCCGCCCCGAGAAGGTCGCGAACGACCCCAGCGAGGCGAAGGCGTCGAGGAACCCGTCGGTCGCGCCGATCGCGAGGTTGCCTGCACGTCCCTTGGCCATCGTGTCCTCCTAGGCCACTGACTGCGGGACGAGCATCACGTAGGCCTGCGTGATGGCGACGTTGGCGAAGGCGAGCAGGATGACGCTGAGGACGACGGCCTGGTTGACCGCGTCGGCGACGCCCTTGGGACCGCCGGAGGCGCTCAGCCCCTTGTGGGCGGCCACGATCGTGGCGATGAACCCGAACACCAGCGCCTTGAACTCGGCCAGGAACAGGTCGGTCGGCTGGCTGAAGCTGACGAACGAGTCGAGGTAGGCGCCCGACGAGATCGAGCCGTTGCCGACGTTGAGGACGAACGCCGTGACCATCGCGGTCATCGCGACGATGACGGTGAGCAGCACGGCCACGACGAGCGCGGCCACGACCCGGGGCGCGACGAGGCGCTGCACCGGGTTGATGCCCATGACCTTGAGGGCGTCGATCTCCTCACGGACCGTGCGGGCCCCGAGGTCGGAGCAGATCGCCGAGCCGACCGCGCCGGCGATCATCAGCGACGTCACCAGGGGCGCGCCCTGGCGCAGCACCCCGATGCCGTTGACCGCGCCGCTGAACGACGTCGCACCGATCTGGCTGGCGACCGCACCGATCTGCACCGAGGTGATCACGCCGAACGGGATCGCGACCAGGATCGTCGGCAGCAGCGACACCCGCGTCATGAACCAGGCCTGGAGCAGGAACTCCTGCCACGAGAAGCGACCGGTCACGATGTCGGTGACTGCGGCCCGGACCGACTCGATCGCCAGGACGGTCAGCTTGCCGCTGGTGACGACGCCGGCACGGGCGCGGCCCCCGAAGGAGCCGAACGACGCGCGGGTCGCGGAGGCGAGGGCGCTCAACGCGCGCGCCCGGAACGTGCCGGGGAGCACCCGGCCGGGTCGATGGGTCCCATGAGCCCTTCAAAGTGTGTGTGACTGGGCGTAACAGTTATCACACTTCACCCCTTCAGGGGAGGGCCTGCCGCCAGATGCCTGAGCCAGGTGCCCTCAGGCGCGGGGTCGGGTCACGCTGGCCGGCAGGTGGGTGCGCGGCGACATCCGGGCGCCGTGCCGGGGTCGGTGCAGGCCGGCCATCGCGACCAGCGCGGGCACGCGCCCCCGCTGCGGGCGCCAGGGCTCGAGGAACTCGGCCATCTCCTCGTCGGTGAAGGGCGTGCCGGTCAGCGCCCACCCGACGTCCTTGGCGACGTGGTAGTCGCCGAACGAGACCGCGTCGGGGTCGCCGAAGGTGCGCTGGCGGACCTCGGCGCTGGTCCAGTGACCGATGCCCAGGAGGCTCCGCAGCCGACGGTCGGCCTCCTCGGGTCCGAGGGCGACCGCGCGCTCGAGGGCGTCGGCGACCCGCGCGGCGGTGACCAGGGTGCGCGACCGGGCCGGGTCGACGTGCATCTTGAGCCACTCCCACGACGGCACGCCACGCAGCGTGGCCGCGTCGGGCTGGACCCACAGCCGCCGCTGCACGCCAGGGCCCGGGGCCCGTTCGCCGTAGCGGTGGACGAGCATCCGGAACCCGGCGAACGCCTCCTGCCCGGTCACCTTCTGCTCGAGGATGGCCGGGACCAGGGCCTCCATCAGCAGCCCGGTGCGCCCCAGCCGGGCGTGTGGGAACCGCCGTCGGGCCTCGACCAGCACCGGGTGACGCGGGTCGAAGCCCTCCCAGCTGTCGTCGGCCCCCAGCAGCGCTGGCACCGACTCCAGCGCCCAGGCCGCGCCGGGCCCCCACGCCTCGGCGTGCACCTCGCCATCGGCGGGGAGGAGCCGCAGGGCGAGGGTGGCAGGGCCCTGCGGCGTACGGATGCCACGCCAGGTGCGTCCCCCGTCGCGCGCCTCGTCGACCTGGAACGT
>CALRVO020000231.1:0-6519 GCA_943371595.1 Sphingomonas paucimobilis | reverse complement strand
CTGTCGATGCTGAGCCCGCACCTCGAGCACCTGCTGCAGCACGGGTTCACCCCGGTACCGATGGAGTCGCTGGCGACGGAGTTCCACCTGTACAGCGAGGGCGGCGACCGACAGCTCCGCCCCCAGGAGGTGCCGATCGTGCGTGCCTGGCGCGGCGAGGTCGTCGACGACGTCGTCGTCACCGTGAGGGCGCCGGGCCAACCGGTCCGTCACCTCCGGGTCAACGCGACGCCGATCATCGGGCCCCACGGTGAGCGGCAGGGCGCCTGGGCCGTCGCGACCGACGTGACCTGCACCGTGGCCGCCGCGCGCGGGGAGCTGAGGCGGGACCTGGCCGAGACCGTGAACCACAACCTCCGCACGCCGCTCACGACGATGATGTGCCACGCCGAGGGTTTGCTGGACCAACAGGACGACCTGTCCCCCGGGACCACCCGCTCCCTCCAGGCGTTGTGGCGTGCGGGTCGACGACTGCAGGACGTGGTGACCTCGATCTCCGAGTGGATCGACCTGGCCCAACGATCCCAGCGCGACGGCGACGGGGCTGACGTCGTCGAGCTGGCGTTGATCCTGCGCGACGCTGCGACATCGGACACGTTCCCTCGAGACCGCCCGGCGGCTCCGTCGGCCGGCACCGGGACACCGTCTCCCGGCGGCGCCGTCGTGCTGCCGGGCGGGGTCGACCTCACCTCGGCCGTCAACCTCGTCGGGGACGGCCTTCTCGCGCTGGGCCCCGACGGGCAGGTCCGGTACGTCAACGACGCCGCTGCACGCCTCCTGGACCGCGAGGTCTCGGACGCGCATGGCCGCGACGTCTGGCGCATGCTCCCACCGGACGTCGGTCCGGTCCTGGCTGATCGCTGCCGCGAGGCGTTGCGGTCGCAGCGACCCGTGGAGCTCGAGCAGCACGTCAAGACGCTGGGCGCGTGGTTCTCCGTCCGCATCCACCCCCTGCCCGACGGGGTCTGTGTGGTCCTGCGGGACGTCACCGGCCTCCGCTCCCTGCTGGCCGAGCGTCGAGGCTTCGCCGAGCGGCTCCTCGCAGCCCAGGAACGCGAGCGCGCCCGGATAGCGGCCGACGTGCACGAGGACTCCCTGCAGGCCTTGGGCGCAGTGGCCGTGCACCTGCACCTGCTGCGCGCCCTGCTGGGCTCTCCCCCGGCACGGGTGCACTCCCTCCTCGACGCCCTGGAGGAACAGGTCGCAGGGGCCACGGATCGGCTGAGGGCGTTGCTCTTCAGTCTCGAGCCCGCGCCTGCGGGCATCCCGATCTCCCAGTGCATCCGCACCCAGGCCGCCCAGCTCCTCCACGGCTCGTCGGTCCGCTGGTCCGTCGACGACGCCGACGGGTGCCAGGAGCTGACCCAGGCCGAGCGGACCCAGGTCCTGCGCATCACCAAGGAGGCCCTGAGCAACGTGCTCGCCCACGCGCGAGCGACCGAGGTGGTCGTGACGCTCCACGGCGACGAGGCCGGGGTCGAGATCAAGATCTCCGACAACGGCGTGGCTGCGGACCCGGCGGACCTCACCTCGGCTCCGGGGCACCGCGGTCTCCAGACCATGCGGGACCGCGCCGCGGAGGTCGGCGGCCGTTGCACCATCGAACCCACCACGCCCCACGGTTGCACGGTGCGGCTCTTCCTGCCTCGCGTCCGCGCGTGGTGATGGACCGTGTGCGGGACGACGTGACGCTCCGGCGTCGCGGACGGGTCAGGCCCGAGCGTCGACCGCCTTCTTGACCAGGAGCACCGGCAGGATCAGGGCGGCCAGCAGGGCGGCCAGCCACACGATGAGGGTGGCGAGCACCCACGTCTGGACGCCGTCGATGTCGAGCCCGTCGGAGACGGTGGCGGTCACCAGCAGACCGACGAAGGTGGTCACAAGCGCGACACCACCGCGCAGTGCGGGGACGCTGGTGAACGCGATCTTCGTCAGCAGTGGGTCGACGAGGACCTCGACGACGGTGAAGATGAGCACGGCGATGACGAAGGCGGCACCGCTGAGGGTCATGTCGTCGAGGACGACCGCCGCCACGACCAGCCCGACGGCGTTGGCCAGCAGACGGAGGCCTGCGCCGACGAGCAACCTGATCATCTGCGGAAGCTATCGGCGAGGGACCCGACGGGGTCAGGGGCGAAGGTCCCGCTCGTCGAGCACCGGTCGTCACCGGTGCCCCGGGGCAGGCTAGGACCTGAGGGTGAAGATGGTTCCGGCGTCGCCGGTGACGATCTCGTGGATGTCGGAGAGCGACCCGATGACGGCGCGGCCGCCCGTCCCGGCGAAGCGCAGCGCGGCTACGACCTTGGGTCCCATCGACCCGGCGGCGAACTCGTGCCCGGCCAGGTCCTCGGGTGCCACGCGGCCGAGCTTGCGCTGGGTGGGCTCGCCCCAGTCGAGGTAGACGCCGTCCACGTCGGTCGCCATGATGAACAGGTCGGCGCCGACGTTCTCGGCGAGCAGCTCGCTGGTCAGGTCCTTGTCGACCACGGCCTCGACGCCAACCACCTCGGGGTGTCCTTCGCGCCGAGGAAGGACGGGGATGCCTCCTCCCCCGGCACAGACCACCACGGTCCGGTGGTCGAGGAGCTGGACGATCAGCGGGACCTCGACGATGCGTTGCGGCAGGGGCGAGGGCACCACCCGACGCCACGCGGCGCCGTCCTGCCGGAACGTCCAGCCCCTCTGCTGCAGGGCATCGACGGCGTCCCGACCGTAGGTGGGGCCGACGAACTTGGTCGGTCGGCTGAAGGCCGGGTCGTCCGGGTCGACCTCGACCATGGTCAGCAGGGTGGCGACCCGGTGGTCCGGGGGAAGGGCGCTGCGCAGCTCCTGCTGGATGAGGTACCCGATGAGTCCTTGGGTCCCGGCGTCGAGCACGTCGAGGGGATAGGGCTCCACCTCCGGGTACGCGGCCGCCTGCAGCGCGAGCAGACCCACCTGCGGCCCGTTGCCGTGGACCACGACGATCTCGTGCTTGCCGGCGAGCGGAGCGATCTCGACGGCCGCCACCGCGACGTTGCGGCGCTGGACCTCGGTCGTCAGGGGCTCGCCACGCCGCAGGAGCGCGTTGCCGCCCAGGGCGATCACGATGCGCACGTGTGGCCTCTCATCTCCTCGTGCCGGACGGTCCCTGACGAGGCTACGGAGGCCCTCCCCCGTCGACCTAGAGCCTTTCGGCCCTCGTGAGCGCCGGTGGGTCCCCGGAGGATGGCGAGCAGACGCAACCCCGCGCCGCCATGACGAGGAGTGACGAGATGACGTTCGGAGTGCATTCCGAGGTGGGCCGCCTGCGCACGGTGATCGTGCACCGGCCCGGGCTCGAGCACACCCGTCTGACGCCGGCGACCGCGGAGGAGCTGCTCTTCGACGACGTGCTGTGGGTGCCCCGCGCGAAGGCCGAGCACGACATGTTCTGCGAGGTGATGCGCGACCGCGGGGTCGAGGTGCTGCTGGCCGAGGAACTGTTGACCACGACGCTCGCCGACCCGAAGGCGCGGGAGTGGATCAGCGAGCACATCCTCAACGAGCTCGAGGTCGGGATCACTGCGGCACCGCGGGCCCGCGAGTGGGCGACGACGGCGGACGCCGCGCTGGTGGCGGAGTTCCTGATCGGCGGGATCACCAAGGCCGACGTCGAGCAGGACGTCGGCCTGACCTGGGAGTCCTCGGACCCGACGAGCATGCTGTTGCCGCCCTTGCCGAACTTCCTGTTCCAGCGTGACCCGTCGTGCTGGATCTTCGGCGGCGTCACCCTCAACCCGATGACCAAGTCAGCGCGCAAGCCCGAGACCCTGATCATGGAGGCAATCTACCGCTTCCACCCGAGATTCACCGCCGAGCCGTTCCCGACCTGGCTGGGCGGCGCCGACCAGAGCTGGGGCCGGGCCCACGTGGAGGGTGGCGACGTCCAGCCGATCGGCAACGGCACGGTCATGATCGGCATGGGTGAGCGCACCACCCCGCACGCGGTGCTGTGGATCGCCCGGTCGCTGTTCCGCGCCGGGGCCGCCCGTCAGGTGCTGGCGGTGCTGCTGCCCAAATCGCGCAGCTACATGCACCTGGACACCGTGATCACGATGTGCGACCGCGACCTGGTCACCCTGTTCCCGCAGGTCGTCTACGGAGCGCGCACCTGGTCGGTCCGCCCCGGCGAGTCGGCCGAGGACCTGGTCGTCGAGGAGCTGCAGGGCACCCTCCCCGACCTCATGGGTCAGGCGCTCGGGGTCGGCACGATGCGGGTCGTCGAGACCGGTGGTGACGCCATGGAGGCCGAGCGCGAGCAGTGGGACGACGGCAACAACGTCGTGGCGCTCGAGCCGGGCGTCGTCGTGGCCTACGAGCGCAACACCGGCACCAACACCGCCCTGCGCAAGGCCGGCATCGAGGTCATCACCATCGAGGGCTTCGAGCTCGGACGCGGCCGGGGCGGGTCGCACTGCATGACCTGCCCGGTCGAGCGCGACCCGGCCTTCTGACCACCCGTCGACCGCACCCGTACAAGAGACCGGAGAACCGGATGTCGTACAACCTGAAGAACCGATCCTTCCTCAAGGAGATCGACTTCGAGCCCGCCGAGCTGCGCCACCTGCTCAAGCTGGCCGAGGCCCTCAAGCTCGCCAAGTACGCCGGCACCGAGGCCAAGCGCCTCGAGGGCAAGGACATCGCGCTGATCTTCGAGAAGACCTCCACGCGCACCAGGTCCGCGTTCGAGGTCGCCGCCTTCGACCAGGGAGCCCACGTCACCTACCTCGACCCGACCGGCTCCCAGCTCGGCCACAAGGAGTCCATCGCCGACACCGCGGCCGTGCTGGGCCGGATGTACGACGCGATCGAGTTCCGCGGCAACCTCCAGGAGGAGGTCGAGACTCTGGCCGAGCACGCGAAGGTCCCGGTCTACAACGGACTGACCGCCGAGTGGCACCCCACCCAGATGCTGGCCGACTTCCTCACCATGCACGAGTCGAGCGGCAAGCCCTACGACGGCCTGTCCTACGCCTACCTCGGCGACTGCCGCTTCAACATGGGCCGGTCCCTGCTCGTCATGGGCGCCCTGATGGGCAGCGACGTCCGGTTGGCGGGCCCCGCCGAGCTCCACCCGCCCAAGGAGATCATCGCTCTCGCCGAGGACATCGCCGGTCGCACCGGCGCCCGGATCACCCTGACCGAGGACCCGGGCGAGGCGGTCGACGGTGTCGACTTCATCCACACCGACGTCTGGGTCTCGATGGGTGAGGCCAAGGAGGTCTGGAGGAACCGGGTCGAGGTCCTGACGCCCTACCAGGTCAACGCCGCGCTGCTGGAGCGGACCGGGCGTCGGTCGGCCAAGTTCATGCACTGCCTGCCCGCCTTCCACGACACCCACACCGTCATCGGCCGCGCGATCATGGAGGACACCGGCATGACCAACGGGCTCGAGGTCACCGACGAGGTGTTCCAGTCACCGGCCAGCATCGTCTTCGACCAGGCCGAGAACCGCCTGCACACCATCAAGGCGATCCTGGTCGCCACGCTCGGCTGACGACACCCGGCGGCACGAGGCCTTTAGCCCCTGTGCCCCAAACGCGAGGCTGAGGACGCTGGTCAGTGTCAGTGACCGACGGTGACTCAGCCCTGGTCCGGGTCGTTGACGGAGGAGGGTGGTCATGTCCACGTCAGCCGTGCCGCACAAGAGCGCCGAGAGTGAGCAGGGGGAGCCGCAGACCCTGGGTCTGACGACGGCGATCGCCTTGGTCATGGGCAGCATCATCGGGGTCGGGATCTTCAACCTGCCGACCTCGCTCGCGTCGTACGGGCCGATCACCCTGGTGTCGATGGCCTTGACGACGGTCGGTGCGCTCGTCCTGGCCCTGCTGTTCGCTGCCCTGTCCCGCCGGCTGCCCGCCGACGGCGGTCCGTACGCCTACGCCCGCACGGCCTTCGGCAACCCGCTCGGCTTCGCCAACGCCTGGTCCTACTGGATCACCGCCTGGGCCGGCAACGCGGCGATCGCCGTCGGCTGGGTCCTGTACGTCGAGGAGTTCGTCAACACGTCCCACGCCAGGTGGGCCTCCATCGCCCTGGTGCTCGTCGGGCTCTGGCTCCCCGCCCTCGTCAACCTCACCGGCCTCAAGAACATGGGCGTCGTGCAGGTGGTCACCACGGTCCTGAAGTTCGCTGTGCTCGCGTTCATGTCCACCGTCGGCCTGTTCTACATCCACACGGCCAACTTCACCCCGTGGAACGTGAGCGGCGAGAGCGCCGTCGCCGCGATCGGTGGCGGCATGGCGATCGCCCTGTTCAGCTACCTCGGCGTCGAGGTGGCCTCGGTCGCCACGGGCAAGGTCCGCAACCCCGACCGCAACATCCCCCGGGCCACCATCCTGGGGACCCTCGCCACGGCGGTGGTCTACATGCTGTCGCTCACGGCGGTGTTCGGGATCCTGCCCAACGAGACGCTGGCCACGTCCAACGCCCCGTTCTCCGACGCGGTGAACGAGATGTTCGGAGGCAGCTGGGCCGGCGACGTCATGAGCATCGTGG
>CALRVO020000230.1:0-6571 GCA_943371595.1 Sphingomonas paucimobilis | reverse complement strand
CCTGGTCGGGGGTGGCCCGCAGCCGGTCGGCGAGACGTTCGGCGTCCTGCTCCACCGTGCCCTGGTTGGTGCCCAGACCCCAGGGGCGGGCGTCGTGGCCCAGTCGTCGCAACCAGGTGCGCATCAGCAGGTTGCTCGCCTCCGGTGCCTTCCAGCCCGGTAGGTCGAGGACCAGGCTGCCGTCGCCGCGCGGCGCGCGGCGCAGCGCCGGGGTGGCGGCGGCCAGTCGGAGCAGCTGCAGCGGGGTGCGCACCTCGCCCACACGCAGGCGGCGGGCCGGAGGGCCCTGGGGGGCGCCGACGGACGCGAGGTCTGACGGTGTGGTCATGCAGGCATTCACCTGGATCGGGCTCTGCTCGCGCAACCCCTCCCGGGTGAGGTTCAGCCCAGGTGGGCCGTGTCGGCCAGCGACTGGACCCAGCGCTCGCCGTCGGCCTTCTCGCGCAACCGCGTGATGCTGCCCGACGTGAAGGCGAACCGCGCCGCGCCGACCGACTCCAGCGGCATCCCGAGCCACGCGGTGACGACGTACGACGAGGCGCCGCCGTGGCCCACGACGACGGTGCGCTCGTGCCCGGCCGCCTCGATGCGCGCGACGGCGCGGTAGATCCGGCTCGCCACGTCGAGGCGGGTCTCGGAGCCCTCGACCCCGTCGTGGTGGCGGAGCAGGTCGTCGCCCCGGACGGCCCGCACGAAGGGGAAGGTGCCCGGCGGGTGGCCGCCCGCCACGCCGTAGGACTGCTCGCGCAGGTCGGGGTCGAGCACCACCTCGACGCCGGCGCGCGCGGCGATCGCCCCGGCGGTGCGGCGGCAGCGGGTCAGGGTCGAGGAGAAGACCGCGTCGGCGGGCCCGACGGCGTCGGCGACCTGCTGGGCCTGCGCGGCGCCGCGCTCGGTGAGGTCGGCGTCGTACCAGCCCCCGACGAGGCCGTCGGTGTGGTGGGTGGCCTCGGGGTGGGTGACCAGGACGAGCTCGCGGATCACCGGGAGGGGACGATCTCGCGGCCCAGCGGCAGCAGCGAGATGGGGACCATCTTGAAGCTGGCGATGCCGAGGGGGATGCCGATGATGGTCACGCACAGGGCGATCCCGGTAAGCACGTGCCCGATGGCCAGCCAGAGCCCGGCGAAGACGAACCAGATCACGTTGCCGATCGCCGAGGCCGCGCCGGCGTCGCGACGCTGGACCACCTCACGCCCGAACGGCCACAGGGCGTAGCCCGCGATGCGGAACGACGCGATGCCGAAGGGGATGGTGATGATGAGGACGAAGCAGATCATCCCCGCGAAGGCGTAACCGACCGCCATCCAGAAGCCGCAGAGCACCAGCCACAGGACGTTGAGAAGGGTTCGCACGGGGTCCAGCGTGCCAGGTGACCCACCACACCGCGCCGTCGAATCGGGTGGTACAAGCCACAGCCACTACCGTTGACGGGTGAACGACCAAGCCGCACCCGTCGAGACGACCGACGCCCTTCCCACTTTCGCCGACCTCGGGCTGGGCGATGCCGTCCTCAAGGCCCTCAAGGACGTCGGCTACGAGAGCCCCTCGACCATCCAGGCCGAGACCATCCCGCCGCTGCTCGCCGGCCGCGACCTGGTCGGCCTCGCGCAGACCGGTACCGGCAAGACCGCGGCCTTCGCGCTGCCGATCCTCGACCGCCTCGACGTGCGCCAGAAGTCCGTCCAGGCCCTCGTGCTCGCCCCGACCCGTGAGCTCGCGCTCCAGGTCTGCGAGGCCTTCCAGAAGTACGCCGCGACGACCAAGGGCGTGCACGTGCTGCCCGTCTACGGCGGTCAGGCCTACGGCGTGCAGCTCAGCGCGCTGCGCCGCGGCGTCCACATCGTCGTCGGCACCCCCGGCCGCATCATGGACCACCTCGAGAAGGGCACCCTCGACCTCACCGAGCTCAAGTTCCTCGTGCTCGACGAGGCCGACGAGATGCTCAACATGGGCTTCGCCGACGACGTCGAGACGATCCTGGCCGACACCCCCGACGACAAGCAGGTCGCGCTGTTCAGCGCCACCATGCCGACCCAGATCCGCCGGCTGTCCAAGCAGTACCTCAAGGACCCGGTGCAGATCGACGTCAAGGGCAAGACCCAGACGGCCAACAACATCACCCAGCGCTACATGATCGTCAGCTACCCGCAGAAGGCCGACGCCCTCACGCGCATCCTCGAGACCGAGAACTTCGAGGGAATGATCGTCTTCGTCCGCACCAAGAACGAGACCGAGACCCTGGCCGAGAAGCTGCGCGCCCGCGGCTTCTCCGCTCAGGCCATCAACGGCGACGTCGCGCAGGTGCAGCGCGAGCGCACGGTCAACCAGCTCAAGGCCGGCAAGCTCGACATCCTGGTCGCCACCGACGTCGCGGCCCGTGGCCTCGACGTCGAGCGGATCAGCCACGTCGTCAACTTCGACATCCCCACCGACACCGAGTCCTACGTGCACCGCATCGGTCGCACGGGGCGCGCGGGCCGCTCCGGCGACGCCATCTCGTTCGTCACCCCCCGTGAGCGCTACCTGCTCAAGCACATCGAGAAGGCCACCCGCCAGTCGCTGACCGAGATGCGCCTGCCGTCGGTCGAGGACGTCAACACCACGCGGCTGGCCCGCTTCGACGACGCCATCACCGAGGCCCTCTCGCGCGCCGGCGAGGTCGAGGTCTTTCGCGACGTCGTCAACCACTACGTCCGCAACCACGACGTGCCCGAGGTCGACGTCGCCGCCGCGCTCGCGATCGTCGCCCAGGGCGACACCCCGCTGCTGCTCGACCCCGCCGCCGAGCGCGCCCGCCCGACGTTCACCGACAAGGCCGACCGCGTCGAGCGCGGCAACCGGGGCGGCAAGTCCGGCGACGACCGCTTCGACCGGGGCCAGCGCCGTCCGCGCCACGAGACCGGCAAGGCGATGAAGGCCTACAAGATCCAGGTCGGCAAGCGCCACAAGGTCGAGCCCCGCCAGATCGTCGGCGCGATCGCCAACGAGGGCGGCCTGTCGCGCGGCGACTTCGGCGCCATCAAGATCCAGCCCGACTTCTCCGTCGTCGAGCTGCCCGCCGACCTGTCGCCCGAGGTCTTCAAGAAGCTCGAGAACACCCGCATCAGCGGCAAGCTCATCGAGCTGTCCGAGGACCGCGGCCCCCGTGGCTCGCGCCCGCAGCACTCCTCGGCCTCGGCCGGCGACGACGCCCCGGCCCGAGACAAGAAGCCGCGCCACAAGAAGCCCGCCGACGACTGAGGGTCCTCCCGTCGGGGGTCGGCGTCGTAGCCCGACGTACACAGATGCGTCGGCTGCCGCCGAACCACGCTCACGCGACGGTGCAGCAAGCACGAGATCGCACACTGTGTACGTCCGCACCTGCCGAGATTCGGCGACGGCCCACACGGTGGTCGAGGTGCGAGGGCCGCTGGGCCCGAGCCTCGAGACCTGGTGAGTGACGCCGCCAACCCGCGTGGTCACGCTGGCAGACCGGGCTGAGGGGGTTTCGAGGCTCGTCGCTAGAGCTCCTCGCACCTCAACCACCGTGGTGCCCGTTTCTGCCGCCCAGCGGGCTCGCCCGCACGTGCCGGAGCGGACGGCGCGCCCTCAGGCCGGCACCAGGACCCCGTGGTCGAGCGCCAGCAGGTCGGCCACGCACGCGGTCGCCGCGGTCTGACCGGCGGCGGCCGCGGCCAGCACCGAGCTGAGCGGCATCGGGGTCGCCGCGGTGTGGGCGAGGTCGCCGGCGGCGTAGACGCCTGAGAGCGAGGTGCGGCCCATCGCGTCGACCTCGACGCACCCCGACGGCAGCAGGTGCAGCCCGAGGTCGGCCGCGAAGGGAGCGGACTGGGCGAAGGTCGTGGCGACCAGGACGCCACCGACCTCGAGACCCGGCCCCGCGGCGAACGACACCGCCGCGCCCAGCGAGCTCGGGCAGAAGCCGGCCACCACCTCGGTACGCACCGACGCCCCGAGCGAGCGCAGCTGCGCGGCGTTGGCGTCGTCGAGCTCGTCACCGTCGGTGAGCACCACGACCTCGGAGGCGATCGGGGCCAGCATCGCGGCCACCCGACCGACGTGGGCGTGGCTGCCGAGCACCGCGACCGGGGTGCCGGCGTACTCGTGACCGTGGCAGAACGGGCAGTGCGCGGCCGCGGTCCCGAAGAGAGGGGCCAGGCCCGGCTTGTCAGGCAGGGTGTCGCGCACCCCGGTCGCGAGCAGCACGAGCCGCGCGCCCACCGGGCCGGCGTCGGTGCCGACCGACCAGCCGTCGCCGTCGGGCACCACGGAGGTGGCGGCCGTGTCCCGCACCTCCACGGTGTCGTACGTCGCGAGCTCGGCCCGGGCGAGCGCGCGCAGCTCGGCGGGCGGTCGGCCGTCGTGGGTCAGGAAGTTGTGCAGCAGGTCGGTGGGGTCGTTGCGGTAGGTGCCGGAGTCGAGCAGCAGCACCCGGCGGTGCATCCGGCCCAGGGTCAGGGCGGCCTGCAGGCCGGCGGGACCGCCGCCGACCACCACCACGTCGTAGTCCTGCTGTGTGTTCATCGTGCGTCCTCTCCTCGGGTTCTTGCCTCTACGACGAGGATGTGGCTTCATGTCGACATGAAGTCAAGCCTGATCTCCATCGGCGACCTCGCGGGCCGGTTCGGGCTCGCGACGCACGTGCTGCGGCACTGGGAGGACGTCGGGCTGCTCGCGCCGGCACGCGACGCAGCCGGCCGTCGGCGCTACGGGCGCGACGAGCTCGTGCGCGTCGCGGTGATCCTGCGCAGCCAGGCGGCCGGGATGAGCCTCGAGCAGATCGGCATCATGCTCGACGCCGAGGCCCCCGAGCGCCACCTCGTCCTCGAGGCCCACGTCGCCGACCTCGACCGGCGGATGGCCGAGATGCAGCGCAGTCGCGAGATGACCCTGCACGCGCTGAGCTGCCGGGCCCACGACGTGGCCAACTGCCCGGGCTTCCGCAAGGGCGTGCAGGACATGCTCGAGGGCGACCCGTCGAGGCTCCTCGAGGGATTGCCCTCTACCGGACGCCGCCGGCCGGTGCTTGGCTGAGACCTGGGTCACATCGGGTGGCCCGCCCGGCCCCCGGAGGTCCCTGGTGCTCGTCCGTCGTCTCGCCCTCTCGCTCACGGCGTTCGTCGCCACCGTCGCTCCCGCGCTGGTCGCGGTCGGGGCGGCTCCCGCCCAGGCCGCCGCGCCGTCGTACGTCGCGCTGGGTGACTCCTACGCGTCGGGGGTCGGCACCCGCAGCTACATCAACGACGGCACGTCGTGCCAGCGCTCCACCTACGCCTATCCCAAGCTGCTCGCGGCCCAGCTCGGCTACGCCCTGACCTTCAAGGCGTGCTCCGGCGCGACGATCCCGACGGTGACCAACACCCAGCTGAGCGCCCTGACCTCCACCACGCGCTACGTCAGCATCTCGGTCGGCGGCAACGACGCGGGGTTCGCCGGCGTGCTCACCGAGTGCGCGACGCCCTTCTGGGCCGGCGACTGCAACGGCGCGGTCGACCGGGCCCAGGCCTACATCAACAACACCCTCCCGGGCCGGTTGAGCACCCTCTACGCCTCGATCCGCTCGCGGGCGTCGACCGCCAAGGTCGTCGTGGTGGGCTACCCGCGCGTGTTCAACGGCGAGGACTGCAACGCCGCCACCTGGTTCTCCCCGGCCGAGGAGACCCGGCTCAACCAGACGGCCGACCTGCTCAACGCCAAGCTCTCGGCCGCCGCCGCTGCGCGTGGCTTCTCCTTCGCCAACCCGACCAGTCGCTTCGTCGGCCACGCCGTCTGCGACGACCCCGAGTGGCTCAACGGTCTGTCCAACCCGATCAGCGACAGCTACCACCCCAACCGGGCGGGCCACGCCTCCGGCTACGCGCCGCTGGTGAGCGGCCTCCTCCGCTGAGCGGCCTCGGCGGCGGGGTCCTGTCCCACCGGGCTGGTAGAACCTGGGCATGCGTCGCCCCCTCGCCGCCCTGCTGAGCCTGCTGCTGCTCGCCACCACGCTGGTGGCCTGCAGCGGCGACGACGAGCCCGACCCCGCCGACGTCGGTGACCGGGCCGACGCGACGGCGGCCGCGCTGGTGCAGGGGCTCCTCAGCGGTGACCTCGCGGGGGTGCCGTTCACCGAGACGACCGGTGCCGAGGCCACCACCGACCTCGGCGAGGTGGTCGAGGGCATGGGCGACCTCGAGCCCGAGGTGACGCTGGGCGAGGTCACCGACGACGGCGACCGGGCGACCGCCACGGTGTCGTGGTCGTGGCCGGTCAGCGAGACCGAGACGTGGGACTACGACAGCGAGGTCGAGCTGACGCGCACCGACGACGAGTGGCAGGTCGCGTGGGGCCACCAGGTCGTCGAGCCCAGCCTCAACGCCAACTCCGTGCTCGACACGACCCCGATCGCCGCCTCCCGCGGCGACATCGTCGGCGCCGACGGCGTCGCCCTGGTCACCGAGCGTCCGGTCGTCCGGGTCGGCATCGACCGCAGCCAGGTTCCGGCGGCCCGCGCCGGGCGGTCCGCGGCGGAGGTCGCGCGCCTGGTCGACGTCGACGCAGCGCCCTACGTCAAGCAGGTCGAGGCGGC
>CALRVO020000229.1:0-6599 GCA_943371595.1 Sphingomonas paucimobilis | reverse complement strand
GCACCCTCACCACGGACGTCGTCCGTTCGACCTGCAGGCCCACCGCGGCGGGCTCGGCCTGACCACGGAGAGCTCGTTGGTCGGGTTCGCCCGGGCGCTCGAGCGCGGCGTCAGCACCCTCGAGCTCGACGTGCAGATCACCGAGGACGGCCAGGCCGTCGTCACGCACGACCGACGCACCAACCCGCAGGTCTGCCGCGACACCGTGCCCGCGACACCCGGTGACCCGGAGTTCCCCTACGTCGGCCGCTACGTCAACACCCTCAGCCTCGCGCAGCTGCGCACGCTCGACTGCGGCAGCATCCAGAAGCCGGGCTACCCCGAGCAGCAGACGGTGCCCGGGTCGCGGATGACGCTGCTCAGCGAGGTCTTCGACCTCGTCCAGGCCTACGAGGCCGACGACGTCTCGCTCAACGTCGAGACGAAGGTCGAGGCGGGGGCGCCGAGCGAGACGGCCCCGCGCGAGCAGTTCGTGCAGGTGGTCGTCGACGAGGTGCGTGCGGCCGGGATCGCCGACCAGGTGACGGTGCAGTCCTTCGACTGGGGCACCCTGATGCGGGTGCGCGAGGTCGCGCCCGAGCTGCCGCTCGTCGCGCTCACCAACCGTGACTTCCTGCAGGTCGGGCAGCCGGGCAGGTCGCCGTGGCTGGGCGGCCTCGACGCCGACGACTTCGACGGCGACCTGGTCGCGATGGCCGACTCGTTCGGCGCCGCCGCGATCTCCCCGGTCCACGGCTTCCCCCAGGACGGGAGGATCACCGACGCCGCCTACGAGCCCTACGTCACCGCGAGGATGGTCCGAGACGCCCACCGCGCCGGCCTCGAGGTCGTGCCGTGGACGGTGGACGACCGTGCCACGATGCGCCACCTCGTCGACCTCGGCGTCGACGGGTTGATCACCGACTACCCCGACCGGCTGCGCGAGGTGCTGCGTGCCGCCGGCCGGCGCCTGCCCCAGCCCGTCGGCGTACCGCGCCAGGCCCGGCCCCTCCCGCAGGCCCACGCCCACAACGACTACGAGCACGACCGGCCGCTGCTCGACGCCCTCGACCGCGGGTTCGGCAGCGTCGAGGCCGACGTGTGGCTCGTCGACGGTGAGCTGCGCATCGGCCACGACCTCGCCGACCTCCGGCCCGGGCGCACCCTCGAGCGGCTCTACCTCTCACCGCTCGAGGCCCACGCGACGATGAACCGCGGGTCCGTGCTCCCCGGCAGCCGGCAACCGCTGCAGCTGCTCATCGACGTCAAGTCCGACGCCGCCACGACGTGGCCCGCCATCGACGCGGCGCTGCGCAACCACCCGGGTCTGATGACCGGGTTCACGCCGAGCAGCAGCGACCCCGGCGCCGTCACCGCGGTGATCAGCGGCAACCGCGACCTCGCCGCGCTGAGCGCGCAGCCCGACCGCCGGGCCGGGTACGACGGCCGCCTCCCCGACCTCGGGGGCCCGTTGCCCGCCGCCGTGATGCCGCTGGTCAGCGACAACTGGACCAAGCACTTCACCTGGCAGGGCGTCGGGCCGATGCCGGCCGCCGAGCGCACCAAGCTGCGCACCATCGTCACCACCGCGCACTCCCGCGGCCAGCGCATCCGCTTCTGGGCGACCCCCGACGTCGCCGGGCCGGCACGCACCGCGGTGTGGCGCGAGCTCGTCCGCGCCGGCGTCGACCACGTCAACACCGACGACCTCGCCGGGCTTGAGCGGTTCCTGCAGCGTCACCGCTGACCCCCTAGACCTGGGACTGCCGATCGACGTCAGCGACGCTGCACTCGTCCAGGAGCGAGGACGGCACTGCGGGCGACGGTCGTGCCGGATGTGGTCGCGGCGACCCGCACCCCGACGCGGTGTCCGATCAGTGCGCGGGTCAGGGTGAGGCGAGGAGCCGTTCGGCCACGCAGAGGTCGTCCGTCGACGTACCACTGGTAGCGGCGCTGGGAAGCGGCCGGTCGGTAGGCATCGCCGGAAACGCGCACAGTGCGCCCGGCGACGAGGCGCCCCCGGATGATGGGCGCAGAAGTGCGCTCGATGACGATGCGAGAGACGGACTGGGCCTCCGTCAGGGCGACAGCGCCGGTGAATCCGTCTCGAGCTGCTGTGACGCGCGCAGTCAGCCTGTGCCCGACGTCGGCCAGGACGGGCCGGTAGCGAGTGCCGGTTGCGTAAGCGATGGGAACGCCGTCGCGTAGCCACTGGACGCTCAGGGCCGCGTCAGACGGGATCCAGGTCCCGGTCCAGACGCCGAGGGTGGTGTCAGTGCCGGCGCGCCCGGTGATGACGGGTCGGCGCGCATGGGTGACCGATCGCGGTCGAAGAGTCATGGGCTCGAGGACCGTGGTCTCGCCGGCGCGAACCTCGAGCTGGGTCGCATCCTGCTCCGAGGTTGCACCGCGGTACCACTGCTGGGCGAAGACGTTGGCGTAGTCGTAGAGGCTGATGATGTAGGTGCCGGGGACGAGGTTGGTGAAGTCGGTTTCAGGGTCGAACGCAGGCACTTGGGCGGCCCAGGACCACTGAGCGCCGACGCGCCGAAAAATGGTGGCGTAGACGTCGGAGCGCGCGCCGTACAGGTCGTTGGTCACAGGGAGGACCACGTGACCGCCGAGCTCGAGGCTTGCGTCGATGCCGGAGACGTCCTCCTCCATGCCCACCCGCAGTGTCGTCGGTTCGCCGCCGGGCCCGACGTTGTCCCAGTACTCAGGGACCATGCCGCCACTCGCTTCGAAGCGGACGCGGTAACTGCCTGCTGGAAGGTCACCGATCAGGTACCGGCCGGTCGGCGTCGAGGAAGAGTTCACCGAGGTGGACGTGACGCGCTCCTGCCATTCGCCGTCGACGAGGCGGTCGAGCACCACACCTGCGCTGTAGGGCCCACCGCCCTCGGTGGTGACCGTCCCGCTGACGGTCGAGGCGCGCACGAGCCGAGCGTCGACGCCGTCGCGGTCGCGTCCGACCTCGACCACGACGTCAGACGCGCTATCGCGGGTCAAGGCGCCACCGTTGTACTGCTCCGCGTGGGGACCTTCGCTGTCGGTGTAGCGCAGGCGGTAGGCCCCTGAATCCACACCGTCGAACTCGTATCGGCCGTCGACGCTGGAGGTCGTCGAGTCCACCACTACCCAGCGGCCGCCGATCTGCCCGAACAACGTCACGTAGGTGAGGACGCCGACGCCGTCAGCCCCACGAACGGTGCCAGACAGCGTCGTCGGTCTGGCCATCGCTGCGTTCGCGGTCACCGTCCGACCCACGTCCCCCAGAGGTGGTCGAACCACGAGCGGGGTGGCACGGTCGAGTGTTGCCTGTCGGTCCCAGTACTGCGGGGAGACCGGATCGTCGCGGTCGTGGCCCGCTCGGTAGAAGAACAACCGGTAGCTGGCTGCAGCGATCCCTCGCAGCTCGTAGTGGCCGAACTGATCAGTGCTCGTGCGCCTGACCCGCTCGAAACCGGTTCCGTCCGGCAGGGGGGCCATGACGTCGACTGTTGTGGAGGGCGTGGAGGACCCGGGTGCTGCAAGCACGGTTCCGCTGATGGTCGCGCCCAGGGCGAGAGACTCGTTGATCGTGCGTGCCGGGAGCCCGCCGTAGAACGGCGGAGCCTCGCCGTGCGTCACGGCTTCGTCGAAGACCTCATGTGCGTACTCACCTTTCGGGTCCGTGAACGAGAGTCGCTCGTTCCAAGGCGAGTCAGGAGCCATCAGGCTGTACCGGCCGTCGGCGTTCGTCACGGTCGACCTGACCGCTCCCCATTCGAGGCTGTTGGGATGTTCGCGGTCGATGCTCACCACGATGCCTTCGAGCGCTCGGCCCGCCTCGTCAGTGATGACGCCGCTGATCGTCCCGTCAGGCGCGGCCTGGGCTCCGGCCGAGGTCTCGACCGCAGCGAACAATGGCGCGCACAGCACCACCGACAACAGGGCGACGAGCCCCTTCCCCCGAGACATGCGCCAACCCTACTGACGCCCGCGGCTCGTGGACGCCGATCAGAGGAACGCAACGATCGTCGGGCTCTCGTTCAACCACCGGTGAAAGTCCTCAGCCGATGCGGTCGGCCGGCGTGAGCTGAGCCGTCTCAGTGACCTTCACCCGCAGGCGCGCTACGAGCAGATCTTCGCCGCGCTCGGTGCCTAGGCGCTCCTGAGCCTCGCCGGGCTCAGGACTTCTTGGTCCTGTTTGCCTTCGTCGACTTCTTGGGCCGCGGGCGTACGACGAGCACGGGGCACGGCGCGTAGTGCTGCACCCGTTGGGCGGTGCTGCCGACGAGCACGCCGTCGCTGAGCCCTCGGGCTCCTGCGGCGACGACCACCAGCCCGGCGTCGTACTGCTTGGCGGCCTTGATGATCTCGTTGGCCGGTGAGCCGGAGCGCACGCGCTTGTGCACCGTGGGGCCCCACCCCTCGAACTCGGCCGCGATGATCGACACGGCGTTCTCGGCCGCCTCGCGGAAGGACAGGGTGTCCCACGACGCCTTGTGGTCGCTGCCCGAGAGCTCGTCGGCGAAGGCCACGGCGGCCAGCGGACGGATGACGGCCAGCACCGTCACGTCGGTGAGCGCGGTCGGGTCGGCGAAGGACTTGAGGTGGCGCGCGGCGGCCAGGGACTGCTTCGAGCCGTCGGTGGCGACGATGACGTGCATCAGATCTCTCCCGCCCTGTCGGAGGCGGCGGCTGCGGCGTCGGTGCTGCCGAAGAGCTTCTCGGCGGCGTAGAGCGCCCCGCCGATCGCGAGCAGCGCGGCGCACCAGAGCAGCGACGCCGGGTCGTCGTAGACGGCGTAGTAGAGGATCGCGAGGTTGCCCAGCAGGCCCAGGATCAGCAGGGGCGTGTTGGCCCGGAACGCGCGGTCGTGCTCGTCCTGCCCGCGCAGCTTGAGGCACGTCACGATGACGAGGGCGTAGATCGCGAGCAGGAAGACCACCGTGACCAGGGCGAGCCGCTCGACCAGGTCGACGTCGCCGCCGGCCTCCAGGAACACCGTCCCGGCGACGAGGAGGGATCCGACCACGAGACCACCGAAGAGAAGACCGACCCACGGGCTGCGGCGGGTGGGGTGGATCTTGGCGAAGACCTCCGGGACGACGTCCTCGCGAGCCATGCCGTAGAGGATGCGCGGCTGGGTGACCAGCGTGACCAGCGCCGTGTTGGTGATCGCGACGAGCGCGATGACGGTGAAGATGTTGAGCATCAGGTCGGTGGAGAACGGCAGGATGCCCTGCCTGACGACCTCGAGCAGGGCCACCTCGGAGTCGGCCAGCTGGTCGGTCGGCACCGTCAGGGCCGCCGCCATGGAGACCAGCACGTAGATGACACCGGCCACGACCATGCCGCCGACCAGCGAGCGCGGGAAGGCCTTGTAGGGGTCGATGGTCTCCTCGGCCACGTTGGCGGTGTTCTCGAAGCCGGTCATGGCGAAGAACGAGAGCGCCACGCCCGCGAGGACGGCCAGCGCCGGGTTGCCCGCGACGCTGATGTCGGTGAGCGTCGCGAAGTCGGCGTCGCCCTGAGCGATGAACACGATGCCGATGACGAGCACGATGATCAGCCCGCTGAGCTCGACGAAGGTCATGATCATGTTGGCGACCACCGACTCGGTGATGCCGATGTAGTTGACCAGCACCAGGACGGCGACGAAGACGAGCGAGACCAGCAGGGCCGGGGGTGCGCCCCACAGCTCGCCGAAGTAGGACGAGAAGCCGGCGGCGAGCGAGCCGGTGGCGGCGAAGCTGGCCGCGAGGAACGACACGGTGACCAGGAAGGTCAGCGGCCTGATGCCGAACGCCTTCTGCACGTAGAGCGAGGACCCGGCGGCCTGGGGGTACTTGGTCACGAGCTCGGCGTACGCCGACCCGGTGATCGCCGCGACCGTGATCCCGGCGGCGAACGCGAGCCAGAACGCCCCGCCCACCGCAGCGGCGACCAGGCCGATGAGCACGTAGATGCCCGAGCCCAGCACGTCGCCCAGCGTGTAGAAGAAGAGCTGCGCGCCGGTGATGGAGCGCTTGAGCCCGCCCTCGTCGGCTATGTCGTCGTCCACGGTCAGGGAGCTGTCGGTCACGGCCGGACCTTCTCGTCAGGTGGGGATGGAGCCACGACCCCACCCCGTCGTGGGCCCCGCTGTCAATCAACACACCCCATCGGGTCAACCGGTCCCGGGACGGCTCGCGCGGTCCGGTGTGCTACTCCTGGACCCCGTGGCCATCCCCCCGTCCCGTCACCGGATCCGCTTCCGCGGCCAGATCGCGGGCGTCGGCACCACCAGTGGCACCCGCGTCGTCATCGGCCGGTGGGTCGACAGCCCGCTGGGGTCGTTCGCCGACGCGATGGTCGAGCGCCCCGACGGGCACCGCCTCCTGCTCGCACCCAGCGCCGACGCGGCCAGGTTCGTCGCCGCGACCTACGAGTTCGACGAGATCCGCATCGAGCGCTTCGACGTGCAGGTCGACGCGCAGGTCGACGTGCAGGGCTGGCGGGTCCGGGGCGACTCGCTCGACCTCGACGTGACGGTCGGGGGACCGACCGGGCTCGGCCGCCTGCTGGGGCTCGTGCCCGACCGCGTCGCCGAGGCGCCCTGGTGGTGTGCGACGACCGACCTCGTCGCGCGCACC
>CALRVO020000228.1:0-6617 GCA_943371595.1 Sphingomonas paucimobilis | reverse complement strand
TCGAGGTCGGGCTGGTGAGGGTGCCCCACCCGTCGACCTCGGTGATCTTGTTCTTCTTCATCAAGAAGTGGACGCCCTTGACGATGCCGGCGCTGACCTGGCGGCTGCGCTTGTGGGTCGGGCCGAAGCTCATCGTGGCGTCGCCCTCGATACCGAACTTGGCCTTCTCGTGGGTCAGCACGTGAGCGAGCTCGGCGTTCTTGAGCAGCGCCTTGCTCGGGATGCACCCGACGTTGAGGCAGACGCCGCCCCAGTACTTGTCCTCGACGACGGCAACGGACTTGCCGAGCTGGGAGGCGCGGATCGCGGCGACGTACCCACCGGGGCCGGCACCGAGGACGAGGACATCGAAGTGGCTCACCCGGCGATCCTAGTCCGGTCGCCTCCGCCGCCCGCCCCGGGCACTACCCTGCTCACCGTGACGATGTACGCCGCCTACGGGAGCAACCTCGACCCGGCCCGGATGAGCGAGCGTTGTCCCCACTCCCCCCTGCAGACCACCGGGTGGCTGACCGGGTGGCGGCTGACCTTCGGCGGCGAGGAGCACGGCTGGGACGGCGCCCTGCCGACCCTGGTCCAGGACCCGTTCGAGCAGGTCTTCGTCGCCGTCTACGACGTCAACCCGGTCGACGAGTCGGCGCTCGACGGCTGGGAGCAGGCCGACTCCGGCCTCTACCGCAAGACCAAGGTGCGGGTCTCGACGATGACCGGTGAGCTCGTCGTGTGGACCTACGTCCTCGACGCCTACGAGGGCGGCCTGCCCTCCGCGGTCACCCTCGGCATCCTCGCCGACGCCGCCGAGGCCGCCGACGCCCCCGACGACTACGTCGGCGCCCTGCGCCGGCGGCCGTGCCGGTCGACGGGCTTGTAGGTCCAGCAAGCGATCCCCCTGGGGGGTGGCAAATTCCCCGGTCGACCGGGGAATTTGGCCGTTGTCAGGGGGAAGATCCCCTGACAACGGTCGCAATTCCCTGACCAGCGCGACGAGAGCCGGGGCGCGCTGACTCACTCCGACAGGAACGTGCGGAGTCGGGCGACGGTGCGCGCCTCGTTCTCGACGTCGGACCAGATGAAGCGCTCGCCCTCCATGCCGGTGAGACGGCGCACGAGCTTGTCCCGCTCCTTCTCGCGGAGCACGACGTCGCTGGCGCGCTCACCCGGCTTCAACAGCTTCTCGTACTTGACCTTGCCGTCGCACTCAGCGAACTTGCCCAGCTTGGGCCACGCGAAGTCGAGGCGGGCCACGAGGACGCCGTCGTGGTCCTCGACGACGTACTGAAGCTCCGGCATCGGCAGCGAGTTGCGGAAGCAGAGGTAGAGGAACCTGCTCTCGAGGACGCTCTCGATCCTGGGGTCGGCCAGGCGCAGCACGATCTCGGTCTTCAGGGAGCCGGGCCAGTCCCGCATGTGCTCGAAGCGGGCCCACAGCTCCTCGAGGGTCGTGAGTCCGGCGTGCAGCAGGTAGTTGGCGTGCACCAACCCGGTCTCGACATCAGCGATCATCGTCAGCTCGAGCAGCGCACGGGTGGGGCTCATCACCGACATCCCGTGGAGCTGGACCACGTCCCCGTCGAGCACCTCCCCACGGTGCTGACACACGCCGGCCTCGCGCCGGCCGGCCCGGCCGTCGTGACGAGTCACGTGCACGACGGAGAGGTCGAGCCCCCACTCCGGGGCGCCGAACCACACCAGGGCGGTGATGTGCGACAGGGACATCTCGGCGACCGCCTGCAGCAGGACGCACCGCGATGCGATGGCGTGCCTCCCGCGCGCCTCGAGCGGGAGGTAGTCCGTCGCGGCGCAGTAGGCGCCCCAGCGGGGCTTGACCAGGGCGCCGGCGCGGAGCTGCCGCTTGATCGCCTTGTCGGTCATGCCGTGCGACACCAGGAAGCTCCTGAGGTGCAGCGCGACCAACCACGGCTCGTGCACGGCCCTCAACCACGAGGGCGGCGCCCAGGCGGTCGCGTGCCGCGTCGGTTCGGTGACGGGTGCTGTGTCGGTCATGGGCGGAGGTTGTCTCGCCGAACCGGCCGGCACGCCATGCCTCTCCCGACCCTGTGGACAACCTCCTCCAGGCCCCTGCTGTGGACCACTTCCGGCGTCCTGATGTCAGGGAGAGCTGACCCTTGTCAGGGGACGCAACCCCTGACAACGGTCAAATTCCCCGGCCAGCCGGGGAATTTGCCCACCCCGCGCCGGCCCCCCACTCCCCGGCACCGACCGCCCCCGTGTCGACGGGGCACCTCCCCGCGAGACGTCCTAGAGTCACGCCTTGTGAGTGACCCCACCCCCGAGCCCTCCAGCCCCCACGACCTGGCCCGCGCTGCTGCCGCCCGGCTCGCCGAGCTGACCGGCGTCGAGCGCCACGACGTCGCGCTCGTGCTCGGCAGCGGTTGGCTGCCGGCCGTCGACGCCCTGGGCGAGGCGACCGCCGAGATCGACACGACCGACCTGCCGGGGTTCTCCGCCGCGGCGGTCGTCGGCCACTCCGGCAAGATCCGCAGCATCAGGGCCGGTGACCGGCAGCTGC
The DNA here is from genome assembly GCA_943371595.1 of Sphingomonas paucimobilis. Lineage (GTDB taxonomy): Bacteria > Actinomycetota > Actinomycetes > Propionibacteriales > Nocardioidaceae > Nocardioides. Next base: position 4,087 of record CALRVO020000228.1, on the reverse strand, counting down.
TGGTGTTCCTCAGCCGCACCCACTACTACGAGGGCAAGGGCGTCGCCGCCGTCGTGCACGGCGTACGCACCGCCGCCGCGGCCGGGTGCCGGGCGATCGTGCTGACCAACGGCTGCGGCGGGCTCAAGGAGACCTGGAGCCCCGGCACGCCCGTGCTGATCAGCGACCACATCAACCTGACGGGCCGCTCGCCGATCGAGGGCGCCCACTTCGTCGACCTCACCGACCTCTACTCCCCGCGGCTGCGGGCCCTGTGCCAGCAGGTCGACCCGAGCCTCGACGAGGGTGTCTACGTCCAGTTCCCCGGTCCCCACTACGAGACCCCGGCCGAGATCGGCATGGTCCGCGCGATCGGGGGCCACCTGGTCGGGATGAGCACGACGCTCGAGGCGATCGCGGCCCGTGAGGCGGGCCTGGAGGTGCTCGGCATCAGCCTGGTCACCAACCTCGCCGCCGGCATCAGCGGCGAGCCCCTCGACCACGGCGAGGTCCTCGAGGCGGGGCGCGCCGCCGCCAGCCGGATGGGCGACCTGCTCAGCCGCGTCGTCCCCGGCATCTGAGCACCCACGCCGTGCCCGCCCGCGCCACGCCGACGCCGAGCCCCGCCGACGAGACCCGTCGCCGGCTGCTCGTCGCGGCGACCCTCGGGTTCGCCGAGCACGGCGTGCACGCGGCCTCCCTGCTCGAGATCACCCGCCAGGCCGGGCAGCGCAACCGGGGCGCGGTCCACTACCACTTCGGCTCGCGCACCGGCATGCTCGTCGCGGTCCTCGAGCAGCACGTCGAGCTGCTGTCGTCGCGCGAGCGCGAGCTGCTCGCGGTGGCGCGCACCCGGCCCGACACCGACCTCGCCTCGGCCGTCGAGGCGCTGGTGCGCCCCGCCGTCGAGCTGGCCGAGCTGGGCGGACAGGGTCGCGCCTACCTGATGATCCTGGCCGAGCTGGTCGAGGACAATCCCGAGACGATGGACCCCGAGGTCGTGGGCGCCCTCGAGCGCATGGGCGGCTACGACGCCTACGCGCTGCTCGAGCAACGGGTCCCGGCCATGAGTCCCGAGCTGAGGGCCGAGCGGCTCTCGTTGGTCACCGCGTTCATCCTGCGCGCGATCGCCGACCGGGGCCGGGCCGGCGAACGCGCCTCGGCGCGCCCGCAGCTCGACCTCGAGCCCTTCGCCGCCAACCTGGTCGCCATGATCGTCGGGATGCTCAGCGCCCCGGTGCCGCACGCTTGATCTGGAGCCGGCTCCAGGCTTCACTGGGCCAATGATCGACGGGCTCCCCATCGCCGACGCCGCCGCGCGCCTCGGTCTCACTCCCGACACCCTGCGCTACTACGAGAAGGACGGGCTGCTGCTGCGGCCGGTCGGGCGCGCGCCCAGCGGCCACCGGCGCTACGGCCCCGACGACCTGCGCTGGATCGAGCTGGTGACCCGGTTGCGGTCCACCGGCATGACGATCCGCGACGTACGCCGCTACGCCGACCTGGTCCGCGCCGGTGCCGGCAACGAGGATGAGCGCCTCGAGCTGCTGCGCGAGCACCGTCGCAAGGTGCTGGCCCAGCTGGCCGAGGTGCAGCAGCACCTCGGGGCGATCGACTACAAGATCGGGGTCTACACCGACGCGCTCGAGGGGCGCGACGCCGGAGCCGCTTGACTTGAAGCGCGCTCCAGGGGACAGGGTGGAGCACATGACTCTCCAGACGCGCACCCTCGGCACCGTCTCCCCGCTCGACGTCTCCGCCCTCGGCCTCGGCTGCATGGGCATGTCGGAGTTCTACGGCACCCCCGACGAGGCCGGCGGCATCGCGACCATCCACCGCGCCCTCGACCTGGGCGTGACCTTCCTCGACACCGCCGACATGTACGGCCCGTTCACCAACGAGCGCCTCGTGGGCAAGGCGATCGCCGAGAGCAGCCAGGGCCGTGACGCGGTCGTGCTCGCCACGAAGTTCGGCAACGAGCGCTCCGAGGACGGCGGGTTCCTCGGTGTCAACGGCAAGCCCGACTACGTCCGCGCCGCCTGCGACGCCTCGCTGCAGCGGCTCGGGGTCGACCACATCGACCTCTACTACCAGCACCGCGTCGACAGGACCGTCCCGATCGAGGAGACCGTCGGGGCGATGAAGGAGCTCGTCGAGGCCGGGAAGGTCCGCCACCTGGGTCTGTCCGAGGCGGGCGCCGACACGATCCGTCGTGCCCACGCCGTGCACCCCATCACCGCGCTGCAGACCGAGTACTCCCTGTTCACCCGCGACCTGGAGGCCGAGATCCTGCCGACACTGCGCGAGCTCGGCATCGGCCTGGTGCCCTACTCCCCGCTGGGCCGCGGCATCCTCACCGGCACCATCACCCGTGGCTCGCTGGCCGACGACGACTCCCGCAACAGCCGCTTCCCGCGCCTCAACGGCGACGCGCTCGACGCCAACCTCGCCCTCGTCGACCGTGTCAGGCAGCTCGCCGACGAGAAGGGCTGCACCCCCGGCCAGCTCGCGCTCGCGTGGGTGCTGGCGCAGGGTGACGACGTCGCCCCGATCCCCGGCACCAAGCGCGTCGCCTACCTCGAGGAGAACCTCGCCGCCGCCGACGTCGTCCTCACCGACGCCGACCTGGCCCGGATCGCCGACGCCGTCCCCGTCGACGCCGTCGTGGGCGACCGGTACGGCGACATGAGCTCGATCGACGCGTGACGCCGCTCACGCCTCGCCCTCGCGGGTGAGTCGTCGCCCCGGCGGCCGTGATGCCGTCGGGGCATGAGCTACGACAGCGAGCAGAGCATCGACAACCCCGTCGGTGACGCCCCGGACGAGGGCGCCCCGGAAGGCGCCGAGCAGGAGCAGGAGGGCCAGGCCGGGTCCGCCGACCCCAGCAAGCGGTTCCGCGAGATGGAGGTCAGCGAGGAGGAGCAGCGCGAGATCGCCGAGGAGCGCGAGCGACGCCTCGACCCCGCCAACCGCCCCGAGAACTCCGAGGTCGACAACACCGACCGCACCTTCGACGGCGAGAAGTTCGTCGACTGACCCCACCGTCGACCCTCATCGTCGGCTCACAGGTCGAGTCGCTCCCCTAGCGTCACGAGCGTCCGTCCCGCGTGCCGCCGTACGTCGGGGTGGTCGTCGTCGAGCAGGGCCCGCACCACCGCGACGTGCTCGCGGTCGCCCCCGACGGCCAAGCAGCGCAGCGCCTGCACGCGCACCCGTGGCAGCGGGTGGCCGCCGAGCCTGGCTGCACCGTCCCCCGCACCCGCGACCTCGTGCCGGGTCGCGACCTTGAGGCACATCTCGGCGGGCCGGTAGTGGTCGTCGTCGAGCCCCCGCACGACCGCCGAGGTGGCCGTGTCGTCCCAGACGTGCAGGAGCCCGCGGGCACCCCACGTGCGCACCCAGTGGTCCTTCCACACCTCGTGGTCGAGCACGTCGTCCCCCGGCAGCCACGCGTGGCCGGTGAGCCCGCGCAGCTCGTCGAGGTAGCCCTCACGGGGTGCTCCGCCGAGCAGCGCCACGCACACCGCCGCGAACGCCGGTGTGCCGATCCGTGCGGCCAGGTCGGCGATCGACCGGGCCACGGGAGGTCGGGTGGGCATGGCGCTACGGTGCCTCGTATGAGCCCCGACGTCGACGTCCTGGTCGAGCGCGCCCGCACCTGGGTGGCCCAGGACCCCGATCCGCAGACCCGTGCCGAGCTCGAGCAGGTCGTCGCCGACGTCGTGGCGGGAGGCCCTGGTTCCGCCGAGGCCGCGGCCGACCTCGCCGACCGGTTCCGCGGCGCCCTGGAGTTCGGCACCGCCGGCCTGCGCGGCGCCCTGGGCGCCGGGCCGCACCGGATGAACCGGGTGGTCGTGCAGCGGGCGGCCGCCGGTCTGGCGGCCTACCTGCGTGCGGAGGGGGCGACCGGCCAGTCGGGTCAGCGCTCGGTCGTCATCGGCTACGACGCCCGCCACAACTCCGACGTGTTCGCCCGCGACACCGCCGAGGTGATGACCGGGGCCGGCTTCACGGCCTGGGTCCTGCCGCGACCGCTCCCCACCCCCGTGCTGGCCTTCGCGATCCGTGAGCTCGGCTGCGCCGCCGGGGTCATGGTGACCGCGAGCCA
>CALRVO020000227.1:0-6668 GCA_943371595.1 Sphingomonas paucimobilis | reverse complement strand
ACGACCGTCGCCGAGCGGATCGAGCGGTGGTGGGGACGCGAGAGCGTCGTCGTGCCGCCACCCGTGCGCACCGGCGTCTTCACCCCCGACCCGTCGATCGAGCGGGAGGACTTCTTCCTGCTCGCCGGACGCCTGGTGCCCTACAAGCGCCCCGAGCTCGCCATCGCCGCCGCCCGCCGGGCGGGGGTCCGCCTGGTCGTCGTCGGCGAGGGCCGCTCGCGGGCGACCTGCGAGGCCCACGCCGGCCCCGGCATCGAGCTCGTCGGGCGGGTCGACGACGCGACCATGCTCGACCTGATGCGGCGCGCCCGCGGCCTGCTCTTCCCCGGCATCGAGGACTTCGGGATCCTGCCCGTCGAGGCCATGGCCTGCGGCCTGCCCGTCGTGGCCCTCGGCGCCGGCGGGGCGCTCGACTCCGTCGTGCCGGGCGTCACCGGCCTGCACGTCACCCCCACCTCGACAGCCTTCCACGACGAGGCCGACGCCTTCGCCTCCGCGCTGCGCGACTTCGACGCCCTCTCCTTCGACGCCACCGCGATCCGCACCCACGCCGAGTGGTTCGCCGAGGACAAGTTCCGTGCGCGCATGCAGGCCGTCGTGGCCGAGGTCGTCGGCTGACCGTCGTGTGGTGACGTCGTACGGCGACCGGGGCACACGGTGGTCGAGGAGGTTGCCCTGGCAACCGTCACGAGACCTCTTCGACCGCGGGTGCAGGTCGACTCGCCTTGTCGGGTGGCGGTCAGGGGGTCTCGTGACGGCCGCGGGCGGCCTCCTCGACCACCGTGTGGTGGTGTCTGCGGCGGCCCTGCAGCGCGGTGTGGGCACGGTCACGCTTGCTGAGTTTGCATTTTGCTAGCCGCTGCTAGCACTATGGAGGCATGGCCAAGAGCAAGGTCGGGCAGACCGTCGAGTCGCTCGGTGACTACCTCAAGGAGCAGCGACTCGCGTCGCGGCTCTCGTTGCGGCAGCTCGCCCAGCAGGCCGGCGTCTCCAACCCCTACCTCAGCCAGATCGAACGAGGCCTGCGCAAGCCCTCGGCCGACGTGCTGCAGCAGATCGCCAAGGCGCTGCGGATCTCTGCCGAGCAGCTCTACATCCGGGCCGGGATCGTGAGCCCCGAAGCCGGGGCCGGGAGCTCGGTCGAGATCGCCGTCCTCGGTGATCCCGGGCTGACGGAGCGCCAGAAGCAGACCCTCCTCGACGTCTACTCGTCGTTCCTCGCCGCCAACCCGGTGGTGCCGAACGACGAGGACGAGGACGACGAGGACACCACACCCGCACCATTCGCCACACCCACACAGGAGAGCTGATTTCCATGGCCAAGACCAAGATCGACTTCAAGTCCCTCGAGATCCCCACCGCTGCCAAGACCCCGCTCTACGCCGGTGTCGGCGCCGGTGACCTCGCGGTGACCGCCGTCAAGGAGTACGTCGCCGACGTGCAGAAGAAGCTCACCGGTGTGCAGAAGGACGCGACCGCCAAGGTCGCCGACGTGCAGAAGACCGTCACCGAGTTCGACGCCAAGAAGGTGCGCGCCACCGCCCTCGAGCAGGCCAAGGCCCGCCGCGCGGCCATCGAGGCCCGCGTCGCCGAGCTGCAGGCCGAGGCCAAGGCCCTGCCGACCAAGAGCCAGACCGTGGCGCTCGACTACGTCGAGACCGTGACCGGCACCTACGCCGAGCTCGCCAAGCGCGGCGAGGCCGTCGTCCGCGGCACCAAGCTGCCCTCGAGCGCCTCGGTCGAGGTCAAGGTCAACACGACCAACCCCGCCGCCAAAAAGAACACCCGCAAGCCGGCCGCCAAGAAGGCCACCCCGGTGACCGCCAAGAAGGCGCCCGCCAAGAAGGCGCCGGCCAAGAAGGCCGCGACCGCCACCAAGACCGCCGCCAAGAAGGCCGCGCCGTCGAGCTCCACCAGCACCACCTCCAGCAGCAGCGCCAGCAACTGAAGAGACGAGGAGCAGCCCACGCTGTTCTGACGCCTCTCCCCGCTGCCGCACGGCAGCACCCGCACCACCAGGCCGCCCGGGCCTCCGCAGGTATGAGCTGCGGAGGCTCGGGTGTTCTGCGTCTGTCGGCTCCGGACCCGTCCTAAGGTGGGCACACCATGAACGTCTTCTTCGCCCAGAGCATCGTCATGATCATCGTGCAGCTCGCGGTGCTGACCGTGACGATCTTCGCCTTCATCAACTCGCTGCTCTACTCCGCCGAGGCCTACGAGGCGGCCGGCAAGCTCACCAAGACGACCTGGTGCACCATCCTGGGCCTGGGGGTCGTGCTGTTCTTCGTGCCGATCGGCTTCGCCCTGGTCAGCATCATCATGCTGGTCGCGGCCCTGGTCTACCTGGCCGACGTCCGCCCCGCCCTGGCCGGCTTGCGCCGCCGTTGAGCCAATCTTGCGGCCGGCGTCGCCCGACACTTCGGATACCGAGAAGTTGCCGGGTTAGCCTCGTCGCTCACACCAACCAGGAGGGGCCACGATGATCGGCGAGCATGCAGAGCGTCCGTGGGGCAGCTGGACGGTGCTCGACGAGGGTGACGGCTACAAGGTCAAGCGCATCACGGTCGAGCCCGCTCAGCGCCTCAGCTACCAGACCCACGAGCACCGCGCCGAGCTGTGGAACGTCGTGGCTGGTCACGCCACGTGCGTGGTGGACGGCGAGACGGTCCTGGCCGGGCCGGGCGAGTCGGTCCGCGTCGAGATCGGCCAGGCCCACCGCATCACCAACATGGGTGACGAGCTGCTCGTCATCATCGAGGTCCAGCTCGGCGGCTATTGCGGCGAGGACGACATCTGCCGTCTCGACGACGACTACGGGCGCGTCCGGGTCTGAACGGCGCCTCGCCCCGGCGACCAATGCGCATGCGTATCGCCAAAGAGTTCGGCTGAGTCGAACCCTCGGTTAGGGTGGCGCTTCAATCGAACACCCGAACTCGGATGGGGACTGTGGAGCTCAAGGACTACTGGCTGACCATCCGACGGCGCTGGCGGCTGATCGTGCTGAGCGTGTTGGTCGCGACAGCCGCTGCTTCGTTCCTGACCTGGCAGTCGACACCGCTCTACGCCTCGTCGAGCAAGCTCGTCCTCGCGACGGCCAGCGCCAACACGGCTGAGGCCTCGGCCGGCGGCACCTTCGCCACCCAGCGGGTCGCGTCCTACGTCAACCTCATCGGCGACAGCACCCTGGCCGAGACCGTCGCCATGAACCTCGGCGGCGACATCGATCCCGACGTCCTCGTCGACTCGATCACGGCCGAGGCCGTGCCCGAGACCATCAACATGGTCGTCACCGCGCGCTACTCCGACCCGGCGACCGCCCAGAAGATCGCCCAGGCCTACGCCGAGGCGCTGCGCGAGCTGGTCTCCGACATCGAGACCCCCGACGCGGGCGGCATCGCCCCCATCCGCGCCCGGATCGTCCAGTACGCGACGTACTCCGAGGCGCCGGTCAGCCCCAACGTCACCCGCAACCTGGGGCTCGGCGTGATCCTCGGCCTGCTGCTCGGCGTCGGCCTCGCGGTGCTCCGCGACCTGCTCGACACCTCGATCTCCACCAGCGAGCACGTCGCCGAGGTGACCTCGCGCCCCATCCTCGGCAACATCAGCAACGACGCCACCGCCGTGCGCAAGCAGCCCGCGGAGGCCTTGTCGGAGGCAACGCCCTGGGCCGAGGCGTTCCGCGTGCTGCGCACCAACATGCAGTACGTCGAGGTCGACCACGACCACCGCGTCTTCGTGATCTCCAGCTCGCTGCCGGGCGAAGGCAAGTCGACGACGGCCACCAACCTGGCGATCACGCTGGCCATGGCCGGGGAGGCCGTGTGCATCGTCGAGTGCGACCTGCGCCGTCCGACGATGGCCGACCGGCTCAACCTCGACGACTCCGTCGGCACCACCAGCGTGCTCATCGGTCGCATCGACGTCGACGACGCGCTCCAGCCCTACGGCGACACCGGCCTGCAGGTGCTGACCTGCGGGCCGCGCCCGCCCAACCCCTCCGAGCTGCTGCAGTCGCACGCCATGGAGATGCTGATCAAGGAGCTGAGCAACCGCTTCGCGGTGGTGCTGCTCGACGCGCCCCCGCTCCTCCCCGTCACCGACGCGGCCCTGCTGTCGGCGCGCGCCGACGGCATGCTGGCCGTCGTGCGCCACGGCAAGACCACCAAGGACCAGCTCGGTCACGCGCTCGAGCGGGTCGAGTCGGTCGGCGCCAAGTGCGTCGGCGTCGTGATGAACATGGTGCCCTCGAAGGGCCGCGGCCGCGGTGGCTACGCCTACAGCTACCAGTACACCTACGCCGCGAAGGACGAGGCGCGACAGTCGCGTCCCTCGCGCCGCAAGGTCAAGGGCTCAGGTAACGACGCAGAGCAAGGCTAGCGGGCTCGCTGGTCCAGCCCGTCGCCTCGAGCTTGCCGAGGTCGAAGGCGCTCTGCAGCGGGCGTGGCGCCGACGCGCGTCCGGCGGTGTAGTCGGCGGTCGACACCCGCGTCACGTCGGCGGGGTCGCGTCCGAGGAGGGCGAAGACCTCTGCGGCCACGTCGGCCCACGACATCGGCTCACCACCGTTGCTGACGTGGTAGGTGCCGTAGGCCGCCCCTGACTCCAGCAGGTGGCGGGTCGCGCGGGCGAGCTCGTCGGTGAACGTGAGCCGGCCGACCTGGTCGTCGACCACGCTCGGGCTGACGCCCTCGCCGGCCAGGCGCGCCATCGTGCGCACGAAGTTGTTGCCCTCGCCGATGAGCCACGACGTGCGCACGACGTAGTGGCGCTTGGCGGTGGCCACGGCGAGGTCGCCGGCGGCCTTGGTCTGGGCGTAGACCCCCAGCGGCGACAGGGGTTCGGTCTCGTCGTGGGGGGAGCGGGTGCCATCGAAGACGTACTCGGTGGAGTAGTGCACCAGCGTGAGTCGGTGGGTGTCGGCGACCTTGGCCAGTGCCGCGGGGCCGGCCGCGTTGGCCGCCCAGGCCGCGACCCGGCCCCCGGGGGTCTCGGCCTGGTCGACCGCGGTGTAGGCCGCCGCGTTGAGGATCGTGTCGTGCTCGTGCCACGGCCAGGCCGCGACCGCGGCGGGGTCGGTCACGTCGAGCTCGTCGAGGTCGACGCCCACGGCGTCGGGGAACGCCGCGAGCAGTGCTCTGCCGAGCTGCCCCTTGCTGCCGACCACCAGCGTCGTGCGCGGCGCCACCCGGACGGCGTCGGCGAGCTGGGGGTTGGCACGGTCCTTGTCGGAGATCTCGGCCTCGTCCAGCGGGATCGGCCAGGCGATCGCCGTCGCGGCGTCGCCGAGGTCGAGCGCGGGGTAGGCCAGGCCGGGACGCCAGTGCTCGTTGACGAGATAGCTGTAGGCGACGCCGTCGTCGAGGGTCTGATAGCTGTTGCCGACGCCCCGGGGCACGAAGACCGCGGTCGACTCGTCGAGCTCGACGGTGAACGAGGCACCGAAGGTCGGACCCTCGCGCATGTCGACCCACGCCCCGAACGCGCGTCCGCCGGTGACGGAGACGAACTTGTCCCACGGCTCGGTGTGGATGCCGCGGGTCGCGCCGCGTCGGTGGTTGTACGACACGTTGTTCTGCACCGGGTCGAAGTCGGGCAGCCCGAGGGCGGTCATCTTCTCGCGCTGCCAGTTCTCGCGGAACCAGCCGCGGGCGTCCTCGTGGACGGGCAGGAGGACCACGAGCAGGCCCGGGATGGGGGTGGTCTCGATGCTCAGGTCGGTCGGCATGTCAGCTCCTGTCGGGTGGTCTCGTGACAGGCGCTAGCGCGCCTTCCTCGACCCACGTGTGGTCCGGTCCGAACGTCGGTCGAGGAGGTTGCGCTATCAACCGTCACGAGACCACGGAACCGCAGTGTCACGCCTGACCCTTGGCGGCGTAGGCCGCCTCGGTGGCGTGCTTGTGAGGGGCCCACCAGTCGCGGTGCTCGGCGTACCAGTCGATGGTGGCGGCCAGGCCGACGGAGAAGTCGGGGTAGGTGGGGGTCCAGCCGAGCTCGGTGCGCAGCTTGGTGGAGTCGATCGCGTAGCGCAGGTCGTGGCCGGCGCGGTCGGCGACCAGGTCGTAGTCGTCGGCGGGGCGGCCGAGGTGGGCCAGGATCATCGCGACGACCTCGAGGTTGTTCTTCTCGCCGTCGGCGCCGATCAGGTAGGTCTCACCGATGCGGCCGTGCTGCAGGATCGTCCAGACCGCGGAGGAGTGGTCGGCGGCGTGGATCCAGTCGCGCACGTTGGTGCCGGCGCCGTAGACCTTGGGCCGGCCGCCGTCGAGGACGTTGGTGATCTGGCGGGGGATGAACTTCTCGACGTGCTGCCAGGGACCGTAGTTGTTGGAGCAGTTGCTGATCGTGGCCTGGACCCCGAAGCTGCGCACCCAGGCACGGACCAGGTGGTCGGAGCCGGCCTTGGCGGCGCTGTAGGGGCTGCTCGGGTTGTAGGGCGTGGACTCGGTGAAGCGCTGCGGGTCGTCGAGCTCGAGATCGCCGTAGACCTCGTCGGTCGAGATGTGGTGCAGACGTGTGCCGTGCTTGCGGCAGGCCTCGAGCACGCAGAAGGTGCCGACGATGTTGGTCTGGATGAACGGGCCCGGCTCGCTGAGGCTGTTGTCGTTGTGGCTCTCGGCGGCGAAGTGGACGACGGCGTCGTGCTCGCCGACGAGCTTCTCGACCAGCGG
>CALRVO020000226.1:0-6671 GCA_943371595.1 Sphingomonas paucimobilis | reverse complement strand
CCCCGGGTCGCGGCGGTATTGCCGCCTCGTGGCGTCGTCGACGTGGCGCCACGGCCCGCGCCGGAGCGCCGGAGCGCTCCTGGGGCGGCGCGGCACCACCGGTGGCTCCGGCTTCCCTTAGGGTGGGCACCGCCACGACCGACGAAGAGGGAACGCAGTGACGAGCAGCGAGTGGGGTCGCGTCGATGACGACGGCACCGTGTACGTGAGGACCACCGACGGCGAGCGTGCGGTGGGGTCCTACCCCGCCGGCACGGCGGAGGAGGCCCTGGCCTTCTTCATCGACCGCTTCGACGCACTCTCCTTCGAGGTGCAGCTGCTCGAGCAGCGGGTCAACTCGGGCAAGCTGACGCCCGAGGAGGCCGCGGAGTCGATCAAGACGGTGCGGGCGCAGGTGACCGACGCCAACGCGGTCGGCGACCTCGCCTCGCTCGTGGCCCGCCTGGACGCGCTCGCTCCCGTGCTCGCCGTACAGCGTGAGGCGCGGCGCGCCGAGAAGGCCGAGAAGGCGGCGGAGTCCAAGGCCGCCAAGGAGGCGATCGTCGAGGAGGCCGAGAAGATCGGCTCCGGCACCGACTGGCGCAACGGCGCCAACCGGCTGCGCGACCTGCTCGACCAGTGGAAGGCACTCCCCCGCATCGACCGCGCGTCCGACGACGCGCTGTGGAAGCGCTTCTCGAGCGCCCGCACGGCCTACACCAAGGCCCGCAAGGTCCACTTCGCCGAGCAGGACGAGAAGCGCGAGGGCGCCCGCGTCGTCAAGGAGCGGCTGGTCAAGGAGGCCGAGGCCCTCTCAACCTCGACCGAGTGGGGCCCGACGGCTGGCAAGTACCGCGACCTGATGCGCGACTGGAAGGCGGCCGGACCGGCCCCCAAGGACGTCGACGACGCCCTGTGGAAGCGGTTCCGCGGCGCGCAGGACGCCTTCTTCGGCGCCCGTGACGCCGAGAACGCCGCGCTCGACGCCGAGTTCGCCAAGAACGCCGAGGTCAAGGACGTCCTCATCGTCGAGGCCGAGGCGCTGCTGCCGGTGAAGGACCTGGAGGCCACCAAGAAGGCCTTCCGCGACCTCGCCGACAAGTGGGAGGCCGCCGGCAAGGTCCCGCGCGACCGGATGAAGGACCTCGAGGGCCGGATGCGCACCGTCGAGAACGCCATCCGCAACGCCGAGGACGAGCAGTGGAAGCGCTCGGACCCCGAGAAGTCCGCGCGCGCCAACGACATGGTCACCAAGCTCGAGGACGCCATCGCCAAGGTCGAGGCCGACCTCGAGAAGGCGCGCGCCGCGGGCAACGACAAGAAGATCCGCGAGCTCGAGGACAACCTCGAGTCGCGTCGCGGCTTCCTGGAGATGGCCAGGCGGGCCTCCGAGGACTTCTCGGGCTGACCGCCGACCCGCGAGCCCAGATGAGCGCCGCCCCACCCGATCCGCTCGGCATCGGCGACTGGGAGGCGCTCTCCGCGCGCCTGCAAGCCCTCCGGGCGTGGTCGGGCCTCGGTTACCGCGAGGTGCATCGACGCCTGATCGAGGATCGTCGACGCCGACGGATACGCGAGGAGCCCTCCTACAGCACGGTGTTCCGTTGTCTCCAGCCCGGCCGGTCGCGTGTGGACCAGGAGCTCGTGGTCGACATCGCCGCGGTCCTGCTCGGCGACCGACCCATGGCCGAGTCCTGGCGTCAGGCCTGGTCGGTGGCGGCCGGCCACGCCAGTGCTGCCTCGGTCGTCTCGGTCTCCGCCGACCTGCCCAGCCGCCCCTCGCCGTTCGTGGCGCGCGACGACGAGACCCGGCGTGCGCTGGCCGCGGTCGAGTCGACGCCGGAGCGATGCGTCATCGCCGTCAACGGCATGGCCGGGGTCGGCAAGACCAGCTTCGCCCTCCACCTGGCGCACGAGATGGCCCGGCTCCGTCCCTTCGACGTCGTGCTGACCGCCGCACTGCGCGGGAGCACGACCGGCACCACCCCCGCCGATCCGGCGGCAGTGCTCGACGGGTTCCTCCGAAGAGTCGGGGTGCCTGGGCGCGACGTGGCCGGTCGGAACGCCGAAGGCCGAAGGGCTCTGCTGCACGACGTGCTGGGACCCAGACGCGTGCTGGTGCTCCTCGATGACGCCGCGTCGGTCGAGCAGGTCGAGCCGCTGCTGCTCGACGGCAACAGCATCACCGTGCTCAGCAGTCGGCGACGGTTGGCGCTACCGTCGGCCAGCCCGGTCGATCTCGAGGTGTTCTCGCCCGACGAGGCACTTGAGATGCTCCGCTCACGGGTCGGTCCGCGGGTCGACGACGAGGCAGGGGCAGCCTCGGGGATCGCCTCCCTGGTCGGGCACCTGCCGCTGTCCCTGGCCGTCGTCGGCGAACGCATGCTGCTGGACGAGGACTGGACGATCCACGACCATCTCGAGCGACTTGTCGCACGGGCCTCCCGCCTCCAGACCGACCAGGCCGTCGAGGCCGCGCTCGGAGCGTCGTACGACGCCCTGCCCGAGGCCCATCAACGGTTGCTGCGACGGCTGTCGATCGCCCGGGACCTCACCATTGACGCCGCGGCTGCGCTGGCCGACGAACCGCGCGAGGTGGTCGCCGTCCGGCTCGGCGACCTGACCGACGCCCGACTCGTGGTCGAGCGTCGGCCGGGGCGGTTCGACCTGCACGAGCTCGTCCGCCTGTTCGCCGCGGCTCGGGCGGACGACCACGACCCGCCGCGTGCCCGACGCACGGCGGTCGAGCGCCTCTTCGGTCACTACCTCACGTGGGCCCGTGCCGCGGTGGCTGTCTACGCGCCAGAGGAGGTCACGTCCGGTCGCGGGCCCCTACTCCCCCGGCACGAGCCCTTCACTGGCTACGACGACGCCGTTGCCTGGCTCGAGGCCGAGCGCGCGAACATGCTCGCGGTGGCCGAGCAGGCGACGGCCGACGACAGGTCCGACGAGGTGGCCCACCTGGCGAGCGTGCTGTTCCGGTTCCTCGACAACAGCGCCCACTTCGACGACGCCGAGCGGCTCCACGAGCTCGCCACGCGAGCAAGCGATGCCGACCTACGTGCCCGCGCCTGGACCAACCTGGCCGTCACGGCGATGTCGGAGGGCCGCAACGACGTCTCCCTGAGCCGGCTCGACCGAGCGGCCTCGGCGTTCCACGAGAGCGAGGACGCCGCCGGCGAGTGTCGCGTCCGCCTCATCCAGGGCGGCACGCTGGTGTTCATGGGACGGTTCGCCGAGGCCCTGGTCAGCCACGGGGAGGCAGCTCGGATCGCCCGCGAGCTCGCCGACCAGCGACGCGAGGCCGCTGCTCTGGGCAACATCGCCGTGGTGCACCTCTTGCTCGGTGATCTCAGCCGTGCGGAGGAGATGCTCGTCGACGCGCTGCGTCTGGCCATCAAGATCGAGGACCGGTCGATCGAGACCCACGCGATCATCCACCTCGGTGTCACCTACGGCCGGCGAGGCCGACACGACGAGGCCTTGGAGCTGCTCGAGCAGGGCCGCCACATCGCAGGTGAGATCGGCCATCGGCTGGCCGAGATCGACGTGCTCAACCAGATCGCGATCGTTCACGCTCTCGCCGGCCAGCTCGACGCGGCTCTCGAGATGCACGAGCTGGCCCTGGTGCAGGCTCGGGAGTCCGGCGTCGCTGCGCTCGAGGCACAAGTCCTCAACAGCTCCGGCGCCACGCTGCGCGCGGCTGGTCGTGTCGACGAGGCGCTCGCGCGACACCAGGCAGCGCTCCGCCTGGCCGAGAGGCTCGACGACCGCTACCAGACGGCTGTCGCCCGGCACGGTCTGGGCAGCAGTCGGGCCGACGGCGGAGACCTCTCCGCGGCTCGGACCCAGTGGAGCGCCGCCCTCGACCTTCACTGCGAGATGGGGACGCCCGAGGCCGCCGAGCTGAGGCACCTGCTCGACACGACCCCAGGGCCGCACCCGCTCTGAGGCAGGTGCGACCCCGGTCGTGACGTGACGTCGGTCAGCCCACGTTGCAGAGTCCTGGGAACCTCTTCGCTGCGATCGCGACGTCCCCCATGGCGGGCCTGTCGCACGCCTGCTCACCGTGGCCGGGGACGCCGGCGATGGTGAAGGACAGGTTGTCGCGAACGATGTAGCCGTAGTGGCGGCCCTCCTCGGGCCGGCAGAAGAGGTAGACCGCGGTGCCCGTGACCTTGAGCGCGCCGTCGTAGACGACGATCGTGCGATAGCCGCTGAACTTCTCGCCCCTCTCGACGTAGACGTACTTCTGCTTCGACTTCGAGTACGACAGGGCGCCCTCGAGCTTGCCCCGCAGCGAGATGTCGTTCTGCACCGAGGCCTTGACCGCGAGCTTGAAGATGCCGCTGGCCCCCGCGTTGGAGGTGGTGCGGATCCCCCCGTTGACGCGCATCGACGCCGACAGGCTCACAGCGCTCCTGGTGACGAAGGCGGTGCGCTTCTTGAAGGTCTTGGTGCCGGCGACGCTGAAGGTGCTGATGCCGTGGAACTTCACGACGGACTTCGGCTTCGATGCGCTCTCGATGCGCGGCTTGAAGGTCTCGTAGTCGCACTGCGATCCGGTGCGCGGGCCGCCGCGCTCGGCCGTGGCGCCAGTTCTGACGGCCGAGGTGGCGCTGGTGTCCTCAGGCGCCGGCGCGGCGTGGGCGGGAGCCATCAGGCCCCCGAGCAGGACGGTGGCGACCAAGGACGCGCGGAGTTTCGAGAGCGTGGACACGAGGACCAGCCTTCCGAGAATGGGTGTGTCGGCGCCACGAAGGGCTCCGGCGCCCCGAGAGTGCGGGACACCGGCCCAGCATGGGTGCCCATTGCCTGCTGGGTGGCGAGCCGGATCAAAGAGGATCAGTCTCGCCACCACGTCGACCTGTCGCTGATCCAGCTTGATCCACAACGTGCTCGCCCTGGATGCGGCACCGGACGCTGGGTCCGTCCGGTCCATCTCGGGTCTGGACCTCGTCACACAAGAGGGGTTCTCATGAATCGCACCATCCTCCACGCCGTCCTCGGCACCGCCTTCGTCGCCTCGGCACTGCTGGGCGCGGGCACCCCCGCCCACGCCGTCCACGACGACGACCCGCGGGGAACGATCGTCTCGTCAGACTTCGGCACGCAGTCGATGAACAGCAGCAACCCGCACGACGGCGGCACCGGCGGCGGAGCCGCCTGCCTGGTCACCAAGCGCGAGAAGTGCCGCTGAGCCGAGCACCGGGACGAGCCGCCTCGCACCGGCTCGTCCCGAGCCGCACGACCGTCACCACGTGACGTTCCGGGCGTCGAAGGCGCCCTGCCACGGCAGACGGCTTCGAGCGCGGATCACCGGTGGCTTTCGGTCCTGGCCCGTCGGGTTGACCGCGCCCCCTGCTGTCGATCTGTGACTTCGACGTACTGGGCCTGTCGGGGTCACAGGCTGAGACGCACCAGGGCACCGGGACGATGAAGCGCCGACAGGGACGGTGAAACGTCATCGTCCCTGT
The DNA here is from genome assembly GCA_943371595.1 of Sphingomonas paucimobilis. Lineage (GTDB taxonomy): Bacteria > Actinomycetota > Actinomycetes > Propionibacteriales > Nocardioidaceae > Nocardioides. The sequence goes on along the minus strand of CALRVO020000226.1, from coordinate 1,215 downwards.
CACCGTTCCGACGTCCCGGTGAGAACCACGGAGCCTGGTGACACAGGTGATGGTCGGCGGACGCGCCAGCGGCGGCGGCGGCGGGCCGAGCGTGCCAGGCTCCGCCGTCGAGCACGTCGTGAGGTCGATCGCCCGGGGCCTCGGGGTCAGGGATCGCGACCGCCCGACCACGACCCCGCGAAGCGCTGGTGGAGAAGGTGAGCCGCTGCGGCGGGTGTGGTCTCTAGACGGTCGCCAGGGCGACCTCCTCGACCACCGTGCCGTGACGGCCGTGCGCCACCTCAGGAGGTGACGCGGTAGGCGTCGAAGACGCCGGGCACGCTGCGGACGGCCTTGAGGACGGTGTCGAGGTGCTTGGCCTCGGCCATCTCGAAGGTGAACCGCGACTTGGCGACGCGGTCGCGCGTGGTCGAGAGGTTGGCCGACAGGATGTTGACGTGGGCGTCGGACAGCACCATGGTGATGTCGCTGAGCAGCCGGGCCCGGTCGAGGGCCTCGACCTGGATGTTGACCAGGAAGGTCGACTGGCCCGTGGGGGCCCACTCGACCTCGAGCACCTTCTCGGGCTGGTTCTGCAGGTCGGTGGCGTTGGTGCAGTCGAGGCGGTGCACCGACACTCCCCCACCCTTGGTCACGAAGCCGAGGATCTCGTCGGGCGGCACCGGGGTGCAGCACTTGGCCAGCTTGACCCACACGTCGGGCGATCCCTTGACGATGACGCCCGAGTCGGTGCGACCGCCGGTGCGGGAGCGGCCGCGTCGGCCGGTGATGGTGACGGCCTCGGCGAGGTCCTCCTGGACGCCCTCGTCGCCACCGTTCATCTCGATCACCCGGCGTACGACGGCCTGGGCGGAAAGGTTGTTCTCGCCGACCGCGGCGTAGAGCGCGGTGACGTCGGAGAGCTTGAAGTGGTCGGCGACCTGGGTGAGCGACTCGTGGGTGAGCAGCCGCTTGATCGGCAGGCCCTCCTTGCGCATGAGCTTGGCGATCTGGTCCTTGCCGCGCTCGACCGCCTCCTCGCGCCGCTCCTTGGTGAACCACTGGCGGATCTTGGACCGCGCGCGCGGCGACTTCACGAACGTCAGCCAGTCGCGCGAGGGACCTGCGTTGACCGACTTGGACGTGAAGACCTCGACGACGTCGCCGTTGTCGAGCGGTGACTCCAGGGGCACCAGGCGCCCGTTGACCCGGGCGCCGATGGTGTGGTGGCCGACC
>CALRVO020000225.1:0-6695 GCA_943371595.1 Sphingomonas paucimobilis | reverse complement strand
CTCGGCGGCGTCGCGCGCGAGGCGGTCGACCTCGACGGCGGCCTGCCGCTCGGTCGCGTCCGCCTCGGCCTCGAGCTGCTCGGCCTGCCGCAGGCCCGAGTCGGCCACCTCGGCGGCCCGCTCCTCGGCGGCGACGCGCTCGGCAGCCTCGTGCTGGGCCGCCTCACGGGTGGCGGCGGACTCCTCGACCGCGCGCTGCTGCTGCACGGCACCCTCCTCGCGCCGGGCCTGCGCGCGGGCGGCCTGCGTGGTGCGAGCGGCCTCGGCCTGGGAGTCGCGAAGCTCGGCCTCGGCCTCGTCCCGCTTGGCCGCGGCGACCGCCTCGTCGGCGACGGCCGCGCGTCGGTTGCCTGCGGCGGCCTGCTGCAGCTGGCCCTCCTCCACGAGGTCGTCCTTGCCGCTCACGGCTCCGGCGACCTCCTTGACCTTGCCGGCGACGCTGTCGAGCAGTCCGTCACGGGCCTGTCCTGCACTGTCGTTGCTCATGGGTCCCGGTACCCCGATCCGACGGTGCGGGACGAGAGCGTCGGTGTGACCTGCCACCCATCGGCCCGTCGGCCGCGCCGGACCGGCGTACGACGGGCGACGGGCGACGGGCGACGGCCATCGCACGACGCTCGGGACCAGGCGGTCCGTGCGAAGGTGTCCGCGTGGCCACCGACCTGCGCTCGGGCGAGAGGTCGCCGGAGTTCCGGCGCTTCTGGTGGGGCGAGGCGGTGTCGGGCATGGGCACCGGCATCAGCAACCTGGCGCTGCAGACGGTCGTGCTGGTGACGCTGGGCGGGAGCGCGGTCCAGGTGGGTTGGCTCAACTCCGCACGACTGCTCCCCTACCTGGTGCTCGGGCTGGTCGTGGGTGCCCTGGTCGACCGGGTGCGCCGCCGCCGGGTGCTGGTCGCCACCGACCTCGCGCAGGCCGGGCTGCTCGGGCTGGTCCCGCTGGCATGGGTGCTCGACGTGCTGTCGTTCCCGCTGCTGCTGGTCGTCGTGGTGCTCTTCGGCACCGCGTCGCTGGTGAACGCCGCCGCCTCGATGTCCTTCGTCCCGCGCCTGGTCCCCCGTGACCGCCTGCAGCCGGCGCACGCACGACTGGACGGCGCCGACGCGGTCGCGCAGACCGCGGGGCCCGCGCTGGCCGGGGTGCTGATCCGGGTGCTCGGCGCGCCGCTGGCGGTGCTGGTCGACGCGGCGACGTACCTGTTCTCGGCGGTGATGATGGCGTCGCTGAAGGACGTGCCGGAGCCCGAGCCCACCAAGCCGGAGCTCCCCGGAGCGCGCGGCCTGGCCCGCGAGATCGGGGAGGGCGCACGCTGGGTCTACGGCGGGTCGGGCCTACGGCAGCTCGCCGTCTCGACGCACGTCTGGTTCGCCGGCCAGGCCGTGCTGACCGTGGTGGTGGTGCCCTACGCCTACCTCCGCCTGGACCTCTCCCCGCTCCAGGTGGGCCTGGTCTTCGCCGTGGCCGGCGTCGGGGCGCTGGTCGGGGCGGCGACGAGCACCCGGCTGGGCCTGCGCGTGGGCACCGGGGGCGCGATCATCTGCACGCGCACGGCCTCGTCGGTCGGGGTCGTGGTGATGATGACGGCGGAGGTCGTGCCGGTGGGGTGGGCCGCAGCAGCGGCTCTGGCCGTCGGTCAGCTGTGCCACGGCTGGGCGATGGGCACGAGCAACTCCCACGAGATGGCGTTCCGCCAGGCGATGACCCCGGACGCCTTGCAGGCCCGCACCAACACCACGATGCGGTCGCTCAACCGGGGGATCATGGTCGTGGTCTCACCGCTGGCCGGGCTCCTGGCCGACCGCGTCGGGTTCGCGCCGGCGTTGGCCGTCGCTGCTGCCGTCTTCGCGGCGTCGACGTTGCTGCTGGTCCTCTCGCCGTTCCGTCACGCCCGCGTCGAGTGACGTCGCGGACTCCCGTCAGCCGTCGAGGTGCTCGTCGGCCGCCTTCTGCGCCGAGTCGCGGATCTCGAAGACCTCGGTGGCGAAGCCACCGAGCGCCGAGGCGATGTCCTTGACGGCCGTGGTGATGATCGTGGCGACCTCGCCCACGGTCGTGGCGGCCGCCTCGGCGGTGGCCTGGATGGAGTCCTTGCTGATCTCGGCCTTCGACAGCTTGTCGGGGGTCACGGGGTCGCTCATCCCTCCAGTGTGCCGGGTCAGGCCTTCGTCGTGGTCTTCGGCGGCAGAGCCATCTTGCAGATCTTCTTGGCGACGCTGAGGAGCTGCTTGCCCAGGGGGCCGGTGTTGTACTGCAGCCCGTAGCGCTCGCAGATCTCCTGGACCTCCTCGGCCACCTGCGGGTAGCGGCGCGCCGGGAGGTCGGGGAAGAGGTGGTGCTCGACCTGGAAGCTGAGGTTGCCGGTCATCAGGTGGAAGAGCTTGCCGCCGGTGATGTTGGCCGAGCCGAGCAGCTGGCGGTAGTACCAGTGGCCGCGGGACTCGTTCTCGCACTCCTCCTCGCTGAACGTCGCGACGCCGGCCGGGAAGTGACCGCAGAAGATGATGTTGAAGGCCCAGACGTTGCGGATCAGGTTGGCGGTCGCGTTGCCGGCCAGGGTCAGCGGGAAGAGCGGGCCGGTCAGCGCCGGGAAGAGCAGGTAGTCCTTGACCGCCTGTCGCTTGACCTTGCGCATGATGCCGGCGTGCAGGGCCTTGTTGTCCTCGAGCGTGCGGGTGCCCTTGACGATGTTCTCGACCTCCAGGTCGTGCATCGCCACACCCCACTCGAAGAACACCATCAGCAGGAACGCGTAGAGCGGGTTGCCGAGGTAGTAGGGGTGCCAGGGCTGGTCCTCGTCCATGCGCAGGATGCCGTAGCCGATGTCGCGGTCCTTGCCGAGCACGTTGGTGAACGTGTGGTGGATGTAGTTGTGGCTGTACTTCCACTGCTCGCCCGGGCAGACGTTGTCCCAGTCGTACATGCGCGAGTTGAGGCCCGGGTCGCCCATCCAGTCGTACTGGCCGTGCATGACGTTGTGGCCGATCTCCATGTTCTCGAGGATCTTGGAGACCGAGAGCGAGGCGACCGCGAGCGGCCAGGCCGGCGGGAGGTAGAACAACGCCCGGCCGGCGACCTCGAAGCCGCGCTGCAGCTTGACGACCTTGCGGATGTAGGCCGCGTCCTCCTCACCGAGGTCGGCGAGGATGCGCTGGCGGATGGCGTCCATCTCGGCGCCGAACGCATCGAGCTGCTCGGCCGTGAGCTTCTTGGTGGTCTCGACGTCGATGGTCTCGAGGACGTCTTCGATGTGGGCAGCAGACATGTCGTGGATCTCCTTACAGCTCGACGGCGCAGTCGCCCTCGGGGGCGCTCACGCAGATCTGGATGTCCTCGTCGGGGAGCGACGAGGTGGCGCCGGTCAGCACGTTGCGGACGGTGCCCTCGGTCTTGCGGGTCGTGCAGGAGAAGCAGATGCCCATCCGGCAGCCGAACTCGGGCCTGAGCCCGAGCGCCTCGGCCTGCTCGAGCAGGGTCGCGCCGGTGTTGGCGGCCTCGGCCAGCGTGGTGCCGGACCGGGTGAAGGCGATGTCGCCCTCCGTGGAGCCGGTGGCCGGCTTGGGGGCCTTGAAGAACTCGGTGCGCAACCGTTGCTCGCCCCCGCCGGCGTACGCGTCCGCGACGAGCTCCATGAGCCCGGTCGGGCCGCACGCCCACGTGTCGGTGTCGCGGTAGCCCGGCACGAGCCGGCGCAGCTCGAACTCGGAGAACACGTGGTCGCCGTGGCGCAGGTGGACGCTCACGTCGTTGTCGGCCGCCGCGATCTCGGCGAGCTCGTCGGCGAAGATCTGGTCCTCGGGCGAGCGAGCGTAGTGCAGGAAGGTGACCTGGCGACCGGCCTTGCCGTCGTAGCCGTCGCGCAGGAGGGTGCGCACCATCGACATGGCCGGGGTGATGCCCGAGCCGCCGGTGATGAAGAGCAAGTGGTTGTTGGTGGGGGTGGCCGGGCTCTCGTCGAGGGTGAAGTCGCCCTGGGCCTGGCTGAGGTGGAGCACGAGACCGGGCTCGGCGGCGACCAGGTGCCGGGACACCTGGCCCTCGTCGTGGGCCCGGACGGTCAGGGTGATCTGCTCGCCCGGCACCGACGCGGCCGACGACATGGTGAAGCACCGGGTCATCCGCTTGGCCGAGCCGGGGAGGTCGAGGCCGACCTGCACGTACTGACCCGCACGGTGGCCGCGCCACGTCGAGGTGGGCTGCAGGGTGATGGTCGCGACGGCCGCGGCGTCGCTGGCGGCGTTCTCGCGCACCACCGAGACGACGCGGGCGCGGACCTCCTCGGCCGCCCACATCGGGTTGACCATCTCGAGGTAGCGGTCGACGCCGTGCGGGGTGGTGAGAGCCGCCAGCACGCGCGAGCGCAGGATGCGCCGGCCCAGGGCCGGCAGTGGGGCGGTGGTGCTCATGTCGCCTCCGAAAGTTTCGGTGTACGTCTGTACACCGAAAGCATGGCGGGTGGCCCACCGCAGGGTCAACCACCGTGGCCCGTGAGCGTGGACACACGTGCACTCAGGGCGCCGCCCTAGACTGCCGGGGTGACCGAGACCGCCCACACGCGCGTCGAGCGCAAGGAGCGAACCCGGCGCGCGATCCTCGACGCGACCCTGGTGCTCTGCGAGGACAGCAGCCTGGTCGCGCTGTCGTTGCGCCAGGTCGCCAAGCAGGTCGGCATCGTCCCGACGGCGTTCTACCGCCACTTCGACTCGATCGAGTCGCTCGGCCTGGCCCTGGTAGACGAGTCGTTCGTCTCGCTGCGCGCGATGCTGCGCGACGTACGACGCCACGACCCGACCTACCGCGACATCGTCGACCAGTCCGTCGACACCCTGGTCAGCCACGTCCGCAAGGAGCACCAGCACTTCCAGTTCATCGTGCGCGAGCGCGCCGCCGGACCCCTCACGGTCCGCGCGGCGATCCGCCACCAGATCGAGCTGTGCGAGCGCGAGCTCGCCACCGACCTGGCCCGGCTGCCCGGCACCGAGCCGTGGAGCCCCGAGGACCTGCAGGTGCTCTCCAACCTGATCGTGACCGCCATGGTGGCCACCGCCGAGGACATCCTGGTCGCCACGGGCCGCAGCGACGCAGAGAAGGCCGTCGCCGAGCGGGCCCGCACCCAGCTGCGCATGGTCATCATCGGCGCGCTGGGCTGGCGGTCCCGAGCCTGAGCCGTAAGCCCCACGGGGGTGCTCGTCCCTCAGTAGGGTCGTGCGCATGGAGCACACCGAGTACGCCGCCCACGACGCCGTCGGGCTGGCCGAGCTGGTCCGGTCCGGGGCCGTCACGTCCGAGGAGCTGGTGGCCGCCGCGCGGGCACGCACCGCCGAGGTCAACCACCGCATCAACGCCGTGGTGGTCGACGTCGACCCACCGGCCGTCGGCGACCAGCAGGCCACCGCGGGCCCGTTCGCCGGGGTGCCGTTCCTGGTCAAGGACCTGCACCAGGACGTCGTGGGCTACCCGACCAGCGGCGGCTCGCGCTCGCTGGCGACCACCGTCGCGACCGAGAACGCCGACGTCGTGCAGCGCTGGCTCGACGCGGGCCTGGTGATCCTGGGCAAGACCAACACCCCGGAGTTCGGCGCCAAGGGCGTCACCGAGCCGGCGCTCTTCGGCGCGGCCCGCAACCCGTGGCACACCGACCACACCCCTGGTGGCTCCTCCGGCGGCACCGCCGCCGCGGTCGCGGCCGGCATCGTGCCGGCCGCGGGCGCCAGCGACGGCGGCGGGTCGATCCGCATCCCGGCCTCCGCCTGCGGCCTGTTCGGGCTCAAGGCCTCACGGGGCCTGGTGCCGTCGGGACCCCTCCACGGCGAGCCGCTCGGCGGCACGGCCACCGACGGCGTCATCTCGCGCAGCGTCCGCGACTCGGCCGCCATGCTCGACGTGCTCGTCGGACCGACCGCGCGCTCGCCCTACCTGCCCGCCACCCCGACGACGTCGTACGCCGACGAGGTCGGGCAGGACCCCGGGACCCTGCGGATCGGTCTGTGCACCGCCAGCTCGATCAACCCCTCCCCCGACCCCGAGGCCGTCGCCGCGGCCACGGCGACCGCGGCGCTGCTCGAGAGCCTGGGCCACCACGTCGAGCACCTCGACGCCGCGCCCTTCGACGACGCCGCGCTGGCCAAGGACTTCCTCACCAGCTGGTTCGTCTACTGCGCCCACTCCGTCGACGAGGCCAAGCGGGTCTCGGGCAGCGGCGACAGCGGCTTCGAGGACGACACGCTCACCATGGCCGCGCTCGGACGCGCCACTAGCCCGGTCGACCTCGTGCGGGCGATCGAGGACCGCCACCACCACGTACGTCGTCTCGCCGAGTTCCACGAGACCTACGACCTGCTGCTGACCCCGACGACGGCGACGCCTCCGCCGCGCATCGGCGCCTTCGACGCACCGCTGCCGGTGCGGCTGGCGCAGAAGGCGCTGCTCACGGCACGCGCCGCGAGCGTGCTGCGGCTGACGCCCGTCGTCGACCAGATGATCACCCAGAACCTCGGCTGGGTGCCCTACACCCAGCTCGCCAACCTCACCGGCCGCCCGGCGATGAGCGTACCGCTGCACTGGACCGCCGCCGGGCTGCCGATCGGCAGCCAGCTCGTCGGACGGCTCGGCGCCGACGGGCTGCTGCTGCGCCTGGCCGCCCAGCTCGAGGCCGCGCAGCCCTGGGCCGACCGCCGTCCCGCGCTCTAGCGGGACGT
>CALRVO020000224.1:0-6695 GCA_943371595.1 Sphingomonas paucimobilis | reverse complement strand
CTCGATGGCGTCCATGGGGTCGTGTCGCACGGATACCGACCCGATCACTGCGTCCGCAGCCGCCATCTCGAGGCTGGGCAGGGCACGCCTGAGGACGTGCTCGGCCTCGGTGGCCTTGGCGTGACGATCGGGGTGGAGAAGATGTATCTCAGCCGCGGCCGGATTCAGGACGACGACGCGGAACTGCACGTCGCCGGCGGCCGCGCGGCGCTGGATGGCGTCGAGGAGTCCGGCGGCCGGCGCTGCCTTGTCAGTGACGATCAGGATTCGGGTGTTGCGGGTGTCCACCATTCTGCAGTCTCCTTGGACGGCCATGGCCGATTCTCGATGCGGGTGGTCCGAACGGGCCCCGTTCGGTCGTGGTGCGAGCCGGTTGTGGTCGGCCTCCTGCTCAGGTCGTGCGACGGCCCCATACCTGGTCGCGAGCCACCACGGCAGATCCGGGATGGTGGCCAGGTAGTTGTGCTGGATCGAGCCGACCGCCACCGCAAGGCCTTCGTTGTTCAGTCGGCGCCCACGGCGGCGCGTCCTCTCTCGGTGCGGTCCACGCCGGTCACGCTCAGGTAGATGACAGTGCCGAGGATCGCTCCGAGGAAGAGCACGCTGGTCACCAGGGTCCCCAGTGCCAGGCCGCCCTCGCTCTTGTCGAGGGCGAGGAAGTCGCCGATGTTGGCGCCGAGCGGGCGGGTGAGGATGTAGGCCATCCAGAACGACAGCACCGGACCCACGCCCAGCCGCCAGCCGAGCGCCACCAGTGCGATCAAGCCGGCGGGCAGCAGGATCGCGGTACCGGGGGACCAGCCGGTGAGCTCGAGGGTCCAGTCGCCTAGTGCCGTGCCGAGCGCGAAGGTGACCAGCACGACGAGCCAGTACCAGCCCTCGCGCGCGGTCGTGTTGATCGAGTGGATCGACAGGGTGCGCTCACGGGCGTACCAGGCGCCGAAGACTGCGGCGAGCAGGATGGCGAAGACGACCGAGCTGGTCGCCAGGGGGACGCCGCGCGCATCGGTGAGGTTGTCGGTCAGCAAGGTGCCGACCACGCTGATCAGCACGACTGCGAGCCAGTAGACGCCCGGGACGTACTTCCGGAGCCGGAACTGGACGACCAGGGTCGCAACCAGGGCGGTCGTGAAGAGGATGGTGGTGTTGGTGAGCCCGAAGCCGAGGGTCTCGTTGATGTAGTCGGCGAAGCTCTCGCCGACCGTCGTGCAAAGGATCTTGATCACCCAGAAGAACACCGTGACTTCCGGGACCTTGTTCAGCATCTGTCGGCCGGTGGCCGGGAGGGTGTTGGTCATGCTGTCGAGCATCGAACGTCCTACCTGACATTGACCTGACTGGATCCTCGCGGGTCGGTTCGTCCGACTCCAGTGTCAGGCGAGCGGGAGGGTGATCACCAGACGGGTCGTGAGCGGTCCGTCGCCGACGTGCACGTCGCCGCCCATGCTGCGAGCGACGCGTCGGGAGAGGGCGAGGCCGAGGCCGGCGCCGGTCCCGGTGGTGCGTCCGGGCTCGAAGATGCTCTCGCGCTGGTCGTGGGAGATGCCGGGGCCGTCGTCGTCGACGTAGAGGTCGACGTAACCGGGGCGGGTGCGTGCGGTGGAGACCACCGCGTGATCGGCGAGACGCCGGGCGTTGTCGAGCACGGGGGAGATGGCGCGCACGGTGAGGGCCAGGGGCAGCAGCACGCGCACGTCGGGGTCGAGCAACACCTCGAGGGTGCTGTCGCCCGGCACGGCTGTCGCCTCGGTGACGGCGTCGTGGAGCAGGCAGGACCGGCCGAGGGCCTGGCTCGACTCGCTGCGGGCGAGCTCGAGGAGGCTGTCGATGGTCGCGCCCATGCGGCGTACGGCGGTCGCGACGTCGTCGAGGCTCTCCCGCACGTCGTGGGGGAGGTCGTGCATGAGGGCGAGATCGGTGTTGGCCTGGATCGTGGTCAGCGGGGTCCGCAGCTCGTGGGCGAGCTCGGAGGTCAGGCGCTGCTCGGCCCGGATCGCGGTCGCGACCCGTTCGAGGAGCCGATCGAGGGTGCGACCGAGAGCGGCGATCTCGTTGTGGCCCTCGCCTGGGTCGAAGCGATGGGTGAGGTCGTGCTCGCTCCAGTCGTCGGCGGCCAGGGTCATCCGGGCGACGGGGGCGAGGGCCCGGTGGCTGACCCACAGGGTGAGCCCGGCGGCGAGCAGGACCATCAGCAGACCGGCGCCGATGGTGATCAGGAGAGCCTGCTCCTCGGCGCGCTCGTAGGGCGCCAGTCGCTCGGTGACGATCACGACCCCGGAGGTGCCGTCCACGGTGAACGGTTGGGCGAGGATCCGGCTCTGGTCGGGTCCGGACCGGTCCACGGTCTGGCGGGTCGTGACCGTGGCGAGGTCGGCGTAGGTGCGGCCCTCGGAGGTCGGTGCGTTGCCCGCGACGAGTCGGCCGTCGTCGTCGTAGACCGCGACGCCGGCGTCCAGGCGCTCGTCGGGAACGTCGAGGCGTCCGTCGGAGCCGACGACCACGGAGCTGATCACGGTCTCGGCGCGATCGTTGAGGACCGTGTCGAGGCTGCTGGTGGTCGAGCGGGCGAGGACGACCTGCACCACCACGGTCAGCGCGATCACGCCGAGCAGGGTGACGGCCGCGGTGACCACGACCAGCTGGGTGCGGAAGGACCCGCGGCGGCGCTGGGCAGGCACGGGGTTCAGGTCTTCCTGCCGGACACGTCGAGCCGGAAGCCGATGCCGCGCAGGGTCGCGATCGAGGCCGGTGCCTCGACGTCGGCGAGCTTGAGGCGCAGTCGCCGCATCAACGAGTCGACGGTGTTCTCGCTGACGATGGCGCCGTCGGGCCAGGCGGCCGCGATGACCGTGCGGCGGCGGACGACCTCACCTGGTCTCGACGTGATCGCGGCGAGCATGCGGAACTCGGTCGGCGACAGGAGGACCTCGCCGGCCTCGGTGCGCAAGGTGTGGGTCGTCGGGTCGAGGACAAGACCGGAGTCGTCAGCCTGCGTCGCCAGCTGGCGACCGCGGCGACCCAGGACGAAGACACGGGCCAGCAGCTCCTTGATCTCGAACGGCTTGGAGACGTAGTCGTCGCCACCGGAGCTGAACCCGGCCAGCCGCTCATGGGTGGCGCCGAGGGCGGTCAGGAACAGCACGGGGGCGTCCTGGCCGGCCGACTTCAGCGCTTGGCACACGTCGCGCCCGTCGGCGTCGGGGAGCCCGATGTCCATGATGATCACGTCGAGGCCGGCGTCGCGGCCGAAGAGGCTGAGCGCCTCGCCGCCGGTGTGCGCCGTCACGGCCTCGTGGCCGGCGAGGTCGAGGGCCTGGCGCAGGACGCGGCGCAGGGCGGCGTCGTCCTCGCAGATGCCGACCGTCAGATTCATCGGGTTTCGTCCACTCACTCGTGCTCGGTGCCGTCGGCGCCCACCGGCGCCGGCTCCTCGGCCAATGCTGTCACGGAGTGGGTGCGCCGCGCGTGCCAGAGCATCGGGAGGAGCGAGATGGCCACGACCCCCAGGCTGCACAGCTCGACGTGGGCGACCACGAACGGCACCCCGCCGAGCACGTAGCCCGCGGACACGACACCGACCCCCCAGAGCAGAGCGCCGAGCGCGTTGACCAGGGAGAAGCGGCGGCGGTCCATCGACCCCAGCCCGGCGACGACGGGCACCACGGTGCAGGCCACGGGCACGAACCGGGCGAGCACGACGCCCCCGGCGCCGTGGCGATCGACGAGAGCTGCTGCCCGCTCGACCTGGACCGGGTTGAGCAGGCGTGAGCTCGCCCTGGTGAAGACGAGTGGGCCGCACCGGCGACCGATCGTGTAGCCGAGCTGGTCGCCGGCGACCGCAGCGAGGACCACGCACACCATCACCAGCAGCAGCGGGACGTGCAGCACCCCAGAGGCCACCAGCAACCCGGTCCCGAAGAGCAGCGAGTCACCAGGCAGAGCCACACCGAGCAGGAGCCCGGTCTCGGCGAACACCACGACCATCACCACCAGGAGGGCCAGGGGCCCTGCCGAGGTCAGCAGGTCGAGCAGGTGGTTGGTCACCTGGGAAGCATGGACACGTCTGCCTGCACGGGACCTGAACACGCGTGCCTGGAGTGGGGACGACGTTCAGATTCGCGGAAGATGGCGTGGGGCGTTTTCCCAGTCATGGCTGCCTGCCGCGCGTGCCCGAAGGCCGGCACGGAGGACCGGGCCGGCCGTCGGGTGTCACCATGGGCTCAGTCGTTCGAGCCCTGGACGTCGGAGGCGTCCTGGTGGCCGGGCTCGTTCGGGTTGGCGTCGGGGCCGATGTCGGTGGCGTCGTCATTGCTCTCGCCGTCCGCGCCGTCGTCGTCAGTCTCGACGCCCTGCTTCTCGGCAGCGTCGTTGTCCTCCTGCTCGCCGTCCGCGGCGTCCACGCCGTCCGAGGTGTCGGAGGAGTCCTGGTGGCCGGGCTCGTTCGGGTTGGCGTCAGGACCGGTGTCGGTGGCGTCATCGTTGGTCTCACCGTCGCCCTGGGTTGTCGGCGACTGGCTCCCGGTCCCGTTGTCGGCCTGGGCGCTCATCACCCCGCCGATGCCGAGGCCACCGACGATGGCTGCTGCGGCAAGGACGGCGAGGTTGCGGCGTCCGAACGGGTTGTGGAGCTTCATGGTTCCTCCTGGAACAGGTGTGAGCTGGGGTGGTGCCCAAAGACTGTCCAGGTGGCGCTGTGAGGACCCTGAGGTCACCTGAGAGTTGACTCAGGGGCTGTGCCCCATGCTTGCGGTCAGGGAGACCGACAAGGTGCTGGGAGGCGGGCGTCATGCGGGTACTGCTCGTCGAGGACGAACAAACTCTGGCGCGCGCCGTGCAGCGCGGGCTGGGGGCCGAGGGGATGTTGACCGACATCGCGGCCACCGGCCCCGACGGGTTGGCCCTCGCCCTGACGGGCACCTACGACGTGCTGATCCTCGACATCATGCTGCCGGGGCGCAACGGCTATGACGTGTGCCGCGACCTGCGGGAGGCTGGCGTCTGGACGCCGATCATGTTCCTGAGCGCCAAGGACGGCGAGTACGACGAGATCGACGCCTTCGACCTCGGTGCCGACGACTACCTGACCAAGCCGTTCTCCTTCCCGATCCTGGTGGCGCGACTGCGGGCCCTCGTGCGCCGCGGCGGCATCGAGCGGCCGACGGTGCTGCGTGCCGGGGACCTCAGCCTTGACCCGGCCACGCGCCGTGTGTGTCGCGGGGAGACCGAGATCGACCTCGCCCCGCGGGAGTTCGGCGTGCTGCATCACCTGATGCGCCACCGCGGGATGGTGGTCTCCAAGCTGGACATCCTGCAGTCGGTCTGGGACCTGCACCACGACGGTTCCGACAATCTCGTCGAGGTCTACGTCGGCTACCTGCGACGCAAGGTCGACGCGCCCTTCGAGCGCCACGCGATCCAGACGGTCCGCGGCGCTGGCTACCGTCTGGCAGGCGACGGCGGATGACCGATCGATCGAGCCGGCCTCGCCGATCGAGAAGGTCGAGACGGTCACTACGTCGGCTCTCGGTGCGGACGCGGACCACCGCCGCGGCAGCGATCGTGCTGCTTCCGACGCTCGCGGTGGTCGCCGCCGTCGGCGTGCTCCTCCAGCGCCACGAGTTCGAGCAAGCCGTGACGCTGGTGGCTGAGGAGCAGGCCCGTTCGGTGGCGCGCGAGGTGGACGCCGTCACAAGGAACAGTTCGACCGCGGCGCCGATCACGTCGGTGCTCGGCAACGAGGAGTCGCTCGTACAGGTCGTCGGTCCCGACGGCGCGATCCGCGAGTCCTCACCCGCGTTGGACGGCGTGCCAGCCCTGGTCGGGCCGCCGGACGGCGCAGTCTCGACGAGCACGATCTCGGGAGGCGCCGTCGAGGAGGGCGGGTCCTATGCAGCGGTGGCCGTCGCGACCGACGACGGAGGCTACGTCGTGTCGGCACGCAGCCTGGAGTCCGTAGACGTAGCGACGACCTCAATCGCCGGCCTCGTAGCAATTGGCGTACCGCTGGCGGTGCTCGTGATCGCCGGGCTCTGCTGGGTCCTGGTCGGTCGCGCGCTGCGACCGGTCGAGGACCTACGACGTCGCGCCGACGAGGTCACCGGCACCGGCACCCGTCTGCCGACCCCTGGCACCGGCGACGAGATCGACCGGCTCGCTCACACACTCAACGCGATGCTCGACCGGCTCGACGTCTCGGCACGGGCCCAGCGCCAGTTCGTCGCCGACGCCTCGCACGAGCTGCGGAGCCCAGTCGCGGCCATCCGGACCGTCATGGAGGTGGCGCCTGCTGGCCCGGACCCGTGGGAGGAGGCACGCCGCGACGTGCTGCATGAGTCCGACCGGCTCGCGCGACTGGTGGAGGGGTTGCTGGTGCTGGCCCGCCGGGACGCGGCACCCGCCGTCGAAGCCAGTCCTCGGTTGCGCAGGTTCTCGCTGGGCGAGGTGGTCGTCGGCGAGGTCGAACGACCTCGACGTCACCCGGTGCAGTACCGGTGCGACGCCGATTCCTGGGTACTGGGGGACGCGCGGGCGTTGACCGTCGCGGTCGCCAACCTGGTCGACAACGCCGACCGGCACGCGAAGTCCGCGGTACGGGTCGAGGTGACCGTCGAGGCCACGGTGAACGGAAGCGACGTGGTCGTCCGAGTGGTCGATGACGGCAACGGAATCCTCAGGGCCGACCGCGAACGCATCTT
>CALRVO020000223.1:0-6707 GCA_943371595.1 Sphingomonas paucimobilis | reverse complement strand
CGAAGCGCGAGACCATCTCGACGCCGGCGGAGATGAAGATGTCGCCCTCGCCGGCCTTGATCGCGTGGAAGGCCATCCGGGTCGACTGCACCGACGACGCGCAGTAGCGGGTCACCGTGGCGCCGGGCACGAGGTCCATGTTGTTGAGGGTGTTGACCACCTTGGCCATGTTGTTGCCCGACTCGCCACCGGGCAGGCCGCACCCGAGGTAGAGGTCGTCGACGGTGTTGGGGTCGAGGCCCGGGACCTTGTCGAGCGCCGCCTTGACGATGGTGGCCGTCAGGTCGTCGGGACGCAGGTCCTTCAGCGATCCCTTGTTGGCGCGTCCGATCGGGGACCGGGCGGCGGAGACGATGACTGCTTCGGGCATGCGGGTGGCTCCGGTTCTGTGCGGCTGGGTGCGGATGACTTCCCGGTCAGACTAGGACCCATCGTGGGGTGGGGCGTTCGGGCCCGGTGTGACCGTGCTCACGAACTGTCCTACCTGGCAGGATCGACCGGTGCGCCACCTCTACCAGTGCCCGATGCGTTGGGCCGACCTCGACCTGCTCGGGCACGTCAACAACGTCACCTACGTCGACTACCTGCAGGAGGCGCGCGTGCACATGATGCGCGAGCTCGGGCAGGGGCGGGCCACCCACGACGACCTCGAGGACGGGGTCGTCGTCGTACGACACGAGGTCACCTACCTCTCGCCGCTGGGGCTGCGCTTCCGTCCGGTGAGCATCGAGTGCTGGGTGACCGAGGTGCGCGCGGCCTCGTTCACGATCGCCTACGAGGTGTTCCACGAGGAGCCGGACGGCGGGCGCCGGGTCTACCTGAGGGCGACGACGCTGCTGACGCCCTACGTGTTCGCCGAGGAGCGGCCACGTCGGCTCACCGCCGAGGAGAAGGCCGACCTCGCGCCGTACGTCGAGCCGGCGCCGGCGCCGCCGACCGCACGGATCGCCGCCCTGGGTCCCGACGAGCGGGCGAGCTCGCTGCACTACCCGCTCCACGTCCGGTTCTCCGACGTCGACCTCTACCGCCACGTCAACAACGTGAAGTACTTCGAGTACTTCCAGGAGGCGCGGATCCGGCTCATGGCCGACCTCACCCGCGACTCCGGGCTGCGCCCCCCGCAGGTCGTGGTCGCCCAGACCGACGTCGACTACGTGCGTCCCATCCTGCTGCGCCCCACGCCGTACGACGTGTGGTCGCGGATCGCACGGGTCGGCACCCGCTCGATGACCATCGACGCCGAGATCGACGACGGCGACCAGACCCTCGCCCGCTCGCGGGTCACCCTCGTCTTCTGGGACCCCGACACCGAGCGCTCCACCGAGCCCGACCCGGCCCTGCGCGAGCTGCTCAGTCGAACGTGTTGACCATGAACTGGGCGGCGTGCTCGACGTAGTCCCAGAACTTCGCGTCCTGCTCGGGTGTCAGGTCGACGGTGTCGAGCCCGGCACGGAAGTGCTTGAGCCAGTGGTCCTTGGCCAGCGGCGTGACCGCGAACGGTGCGTGCCGCATCCGCAGCCGCGGGTGCCCGCGGGTGTCGGAGTAGGTGGTCGGCCCGCCCCAGTACTGCACGAGGAACAGCAGGAAGCGCTCCTCGGCGGGGCCGAGGTCCTCCTCGGGGTAGAGCGGGCGCAGCACCTCGTCGGTGGCGACGCCCTCGTAGAAACCGTGGACGATCTTCTGCAGGGTGTCGAACCCGCCGATCTCCTCGTAGAACGTCACCCCGCCATTGTGCCGTTCGATGGTGACGTCGTGCGGGGCGGCCATCAGGCTTGGCCTGGCTCGTCGGCGGTGGCGGGCGTCGGGTCGTGGTTCCACGCGGTGCGCTGCAGCGAGGGCATCTCGATGCCCTCGTGGTCGAAGCGCGCCTTGACGCGCTGACGCATCTCGCGGGCGACGGCCCACTGCTCGCCCGGCGTCGTCTTGAGCACCACCCGGACCGTCACGCCGTCGATCGTCAGGTCCTGCACGCCCCACACCGACGGCTCCTCGATCACCTGGCCCTTGAAGTCGTCGTCCTCCCACAGGTCGTGGGCGACCTCGCCGAGCACGCGGCGCACGCGCGCGAGGTCCTCGTGGTAGGCGACCTTGATGTCGAGGACCGTGCGGGCCCAGTTCTGGCTCTGGTTGCCCACCCGCACGATCTGGCCGTTGGGGACGTACCAGACGGTGCCGTCGACGTCGCGGACCCGGGTGATGCGCAGGGTGACCGCCTCGACGGTGCCGATGGCCTCGCCGAGGTCGACCTGGTCGCCGACGCCGAACTGGTCCTCGATGATCATGAAGACACCGGACAGGAAGTCCTTGACCAGCGACTGTGCGCCGAAGCCGAGCGCCAGGCCGACGATGCCGGCGCTGGCGATGATCGGGGCGATGTCGACGCCGATCTCGCTGAGCATCATGGTGCCGAACACCATGGTGATCAGCCCGGTGACGATGCTCTTGAACAGGCTGGCGATCGCCTCGGCGCGTTGGCGGCGCCGCTCGGTGACGATCAGGTTGACCCGGTCGGGCAGCACCCCCTTGGCGGCGCGGCTCGCGACCCGGTCGATGGCCTTGTGCGCGACCCACCTCAGGACGAAGGCGAGTAGGAAGAGTCCGATCAGGGCCAACGGCCGGCCGATGAGCGTGTCGGAGTAGTCGGCGAGGTCCTGGTTGTCGGTGAGGTCCCAGACGGCGTTGCAGATGGTCTCGCCGGAGGAGCAAGGGTTGCCGTCGGTGAGCGGCGTCGCGGGGGAGGGGGCAGAGGGCGTGAGGGTGGCGACGAGCATGCGTGCATGCATAACAGGTACGCCGTCGTCGTTCGAACCGACGGCGGCCGATAGACTGCCACTCGTGACTGGGACCGTGACCAAAGCCACCGTACGCCGTGCCGCCACCCTGGGCGCTGCCACTGCCGCACTGCTCGCCACCACGACGCTGCTGGCCGGCCCGGCGTCCGCCGAGGTGCCGATCGGGTGGGGCCCGCAGGAGCCGGTCGACAAGGTCTACGTGCTCGGTGTCCTCGTCGGCATCCCGGTGCTCCTCTTCGTGCTGATCACCGCCTTCGTCTACCTCCCCGGTCTGGTGCGTGGTGAGCGGGTGGCCCCCGGCGCGACGGGTCCGCAGGACCAGTGGCTCGGCGGACGCCGCAGCGCCGGCGAGCTCGCCGCCTCGGAGCCCGAGGCGGCAGCCCCCGTCGCCGACGCGACGTCCGACGACGCGCAGGTGCTCGAGACGGACGGTGGAGCTAGTGCCCGCTGGTGAGTACCTCAGCGCCGCCGACCGGGCGGCGCTCGACCAGACCATCCGCAAGGCCGAGCAGCTGTGCCGCGCGGAGTTCTCGGTGTTCGTGGGCCAGTCCCAGGGCCACCCCCGCACCTTCGCCGTCGGGCTGCACCGCTCCCTGGTGGCGCCCGACCGCAGCATCCTGGTGATGGTCGACCCGGCCGCGCACGCCGTCGAGGTCGTCACCGGTGCCGCCGTACGCCGCCACCTCGACGACGCCCGGGCCGAGCTCGCGGTGGCGACGATGGTCGGCTCCTTCCGCGACGACGACCTCGTCGGCGGCCTGCGCCGCGGCATCCAGCAGCTCGCCGAGCACGCGCGTCCCCAGAACACCCTGCACGCCGGCTGAGACCCCTCAGGCCACGGTGGTCGCCGCACGGTGGTCGAGGAGGTTGCCCGCGACCGTCTCGAGACCACACCAGCCTCTCGCGATCGACTGACGGCGCGCTGTCGGCGGAGCCTCGCACGCTCGGCCCGCCGCCGCTGGCGCGGCCGCCCGACCCTCACGTGCCCCAGAGGTCACAGCGGTGTGTACCGGGACGCGGAACCTGTGACCGGGCCGCTGAAACGGTGTCGGCCCGGTCGAGGTTCCAGCGTCCCGGTGGACTGGTGGTCGGTCGATCTGCGATCTCGACGTGCGTAGTACGTCGAGATCGCAGATCGAGGTGCGTGGGTGCCCGGGCGGCCGGCGGTCAGGCGGTCTCGGCGTCCTTGGCCTGCGCGGCCAGCGCACGGGCGACCTCGGCGCGGCCCTCGCGGACGTAGCGCAGCGCACCCGGGTTGGCGTCGGCGGTCTCGAGCCAGGCGTCGAGCCGGGCCAGCAGGTCGGCCGAGGCCTGCGGGTGGGGGAACAGGCCCTGCAGGGCGACGGCGGCCTTGTGGGCGCCGAGACGCTCCCAGGCGGTGCCGACGGTCTCGAGGTAGCGCTCGACGTAGGGCTCCAGCAGCTCCTGCTGGTCGGAGACCTGGAAGCGGGTGACGATGCTGCGGGCGGTCTCGTTGGGCGTGCTGGGGTCGAGGGCGGCCTGCCAGGCGGCCTCCTTGGTGGCGGCCTGGGGCAGCACGGCCCGGGCCGCAGCGGCGTTCTCCTGGCCGCTGATGGTGTTGTCGGTCTCGAGCATCGCCTCGATGCGGGCCTCGTCGGCGCGGCCGGCGGCGCACAGGCCGGTGAGCAGCGCCCAGCGCAGGTCGGTGTCGACGTCGAGGCCCTCGAGCACCAGTGAGCCGTCGAGGAGACCCTCGAGGTCGGCGATCGCCTCGTCGCTGCGCGCCGCGGCGGCGTAGGAGCGGACGAAGGTGAGCTGGGAGTCGCTGCTCGGCCCGGCTGTGTCGATGAGCTCGCGCAGCCCCTGCTGCCAGCGCAGGCGCAGCGCCTGGCGGCCGGCGGGGTCGGAGAACGAGTGCACGGCCTGGGCGGCCGACACGGGGATCCGCGAGATGCCCCACGAGTCGGTCTCGGAGCCGATGTTGCGCAGCACGAGCTCGACGAAGTCGGTGGCGGACATCTCGGCGTCGCGGGTCATGTCCCACGTGGCGCCCCACACCAGGGCGCGGGCCAGCGAGTCGTCGAGGCGCGAGAGCCCGCCGATCGCGGTCGCCAGCGAGCGCTCGTCGAGACGGATCTTGGCGTAGGCCAGGTCGCCGTCGTTGAGCAGCAGCAGGTCCGGCTGGCGCTGGCCGACGGCCTCCGTGATGTCGGTGGTCTCGCCCTCGACGTCGACCTCGATGTAGTCGCGGCGCACGAGACGACCCTCGCTGTCACCGTCGACGGCGTCGTACAGGCCGATCCCGAGGCGGTGGCGACGCAGCGTCGGGTGGTCGGGGTGGGCCGACTGGTGGACCGTCAGTCGGGTGTAGGCACCCTGGTCGTCGAGCTCGAACTCGGGACGCAGCGTGTTGACACCGGCGGTCTGCAGCCACTCCTCGGCCCACGACGCGAGCTCGCGGCCCGAGGCGCGCTCGAGGGCGGTGAGCAGGTCGGAGAACTCGGTGTTGCCGTAGGCGTGGTCGGTGAAGTACTGCCGGATGCCGGCGACGAACGGGTCGAGACCGACCCAGGCCACCAGCTGCTTGAGCACCGAGGCGCCCTTGGCGTAGGTGATCATGTCGAAGTTGACCTCGACCGCCTCGAGGTCGTGGTTGTCGGCGGCGATCGGGTGGGTGCTGGGCAGCTGGTCGGCGCGGTAGCCGGTCTGCTTGCGGGCGTTGGCGAAGCCGGTCCACGCGTCGGTGAACTCGGTGGCCTCGGCCTCGGCCCAGTAGCAGGCCCACTCGGCGAACGACTCGTTGAGCCACAGGTCGTCCCACCACTTCATGGTCACCAGGTCGCCGAACCACATGTGGGCCATCTCGTGGGTGATCACCGAGCAGCGGAACTCGTAGAACGAGCGCGGCTGGCGCGAGCGGGGGAGGTACTCGTCGCGCAGGGTCACGCACCCGGCGTTCTCCATCGCGCCCATGTTGTACTCGGGGACGTAGAGCTGGTCGTACTTCTCGAACGGGTAGGCCATGTCGAACTTGTCCTCGAAGAACGCGAAGCTCTGCGAGGTGATCTTGACCAGCTCGTCGCGGTCGAGGTGCTCGACCAGCGACTGCCGGCAGTAGTGGCCCAGCGGGATCTCGCCGAACTTGCCCTGGTAGGTGTCGAAGACGCCGTGGTACTCACCCGCGACGACCGCGGTGACGTAGGTCGACATCCGCTTGGTGGTCGGGAAGGTCCACACGGCCTTGCCGCCGTCGATTTTCTCGGGCTCCGGCGTCGGGGCGTTGGAGACGACGACCCAGTGGTCGGGGGCGGTGACGCGGAAGTCGAAGACGCTCTTGAGGTCGGGCTGCTCGAAGGTGGTGAAGACGCGGCGGGCGTCGGGCACCTCGAACTGCGAGTAGAGGTAGACCCGGTCGTCGACCGGGTCGACGAAGCGGTGCAGGCCCTCGCCGCTGTGGGAGTAGGTGCAGTCGGCACGCACCACGAGCACGTTGTCGGCCTGCAGGTCGGGCAGCGGGATGCGGCTGTCGGCGTACGACGCCACGTCGAGCGACACGCCGTTGAGCGTGATCTCGTGGACCGTCGCGTCGACGAGGTCGGCCCAGGTCGAGGCGCCGGGCTCACGGCACGTGAACGAGAGCGTGGTGGTGGAGGAGAAGGTCGTGTCGCCGGTCGTGAGGTCCAGGTCGATGGAGTACGACGTGACGTCCAGGAGGGCGGCGCGGGTGGCGGCCTCGTCCCTGGTCAGGTTGGTTCCAGGCATGTGAGCAGTCTCGCACCGCGCGCCCGTCGCGCGGGAAAGAGGGGTGGGCGCCGACCGGAGCGGGTGTCCGACCCGGAACGACCTCGTCCGGTGAACGACACGCCTGTCATTCAAGGTGCGTGACTCTGGGGCCGAAGTGAGTTATGTGCTTAGTGTTGCGAAACGCCACGGATGTGCTTGACAGAGGACCCC
>CALRVO020000222.1:0-6728 GCA_943371595.1 Sphingomonas paucimobilis | reverse complement strand
GACGCCGACGCCGACGCCGCCCCCCAGCACCCCGACCGAGCCCCCGGGTGAGGCTCCGGTCGCCACGGTCGCCGAGCTCGTCGAGCAGGTGGGCGGGGCGATGGTCGAGTTCGAGACGGTGCACCTCTCGGTCGGCACCGACACCGCGCCGCCCAGCGTCGAGGCCGACCACCAGTACCTCGGGGGCAGCGACTTCCGCGCCGTCGTCACGGGACCCGGTGGCCCGCTCGAGGTACGCCGGGTCGGCGGCACGACGTTCGCCATGACCGGGACCGGCGGGTCCTTCACCGTGGTCGACCCGGCCGCCACCGGGCCCGACGCCGCTGCTGCGGCGGCCTACCCGGGGTGGAACGTGCTCGGTGACCTGCGCGCGGTGCTCACCGACACGCGCGACTTCACCGCCGGTGGGCCGACCGAGGTCGACGGCACGGTCGTGCAGAGCTACACCTTCGCCGTCGACGCGGCCGGCCTGGTGGCAGGCGCACAGGTGCCCGACGACCTCACCGGGGACGTCGAGGTGACCTTCTCGGTCGACCCCACGGGCCTCCCGGTGCGCGTCGACCTGACCTTCGTCGAGCGTGCGCAGGCGCTGCGCACCGACTACAGCGGCTGGGGGGAGCCCGTCACCGTCGTGGCTCCCGCTACCCCCTAGCGACCACGCAGGTTGCCGCGCATGCCCTTCATCGAGGTCGGCACGGGCCCGCGGGGGAGCGGGACCTTGGGGCGCTGGGCGTCGAGGGCTCGCAGGCGCTGCAGGATGTCGGTGATCTCGGCCGGCTTGACCTGACGGCCGAGCTTCTGGATGTGGCGGACCAGCTTGGGCAGGGGCACCTGACCCTCGCCGCTGCCCACGACGACCTCGTGGATCGGGGTCTCGCCGATCACGCGGTCGTGCTTCTTGCGCTCGGAGATCATCAGCGCGCGCAGCCGGTTGGGGTTGCCCTCGCCGACCAGGACGACGCCGGGAGGACCGACGACGCGGTGGACCATGTCCTGCTGCTTGGTGAAGCCGACCATCTGCTCGACGGTCCACCCCCGGCGCAGCATCGTCAGCGCCTGAGCGCCACCGCCCAGACGGCCCTCGAGCCGGTGGTAGGCCGCGGTCTGGGCGCGCCGGCTGAAGATGATCATCATGCCGAGGAAGCCCGTCAGCACCCCGACGAGGATCGAGATGACGAGCCCGAAGGTGCTGCCGCCGAAGGCGAGGAACACCAGGCCGAAGCCGATCGCCCCGAAGACCAGGAACGCACCGAGGAGCCACAGCCCCAGCCGGGGGTCGCTCTCCTTCGACATCCGGTAGGTCTCGACGATCTGGCGCCGCCGGCTCATCTTGGTCGGGTCGGTCTCCTTGACCTTGGCGGTCTTGGGCGCCTTGGGCTCCTTGGCCATCGGTGTCGCTGCCTCGCTACTCGTGCGGTCGTACGTCGGGGTGGGGCGGGAACGTCAGACGGACGCGCGCGCGTCCATCGCCTGACGGTACAGCCGACCGGCACGGTACGACGAACGCACGAGCGGGCCCGAGAGGACCCCGGAGAACCCGATCTCCTCGGCCTCGGACTGCAGCTCGACGAACTCCTCGGGCTTGACCCAGCGCTCGACCGGGTGGTGGCGGACCGAGGGGCGGAGGTACTGGGTGACGGTGATGATCTCGCAGCCCGCGGCGTGCAGGTCGCGCAGCGCCTGTGAGACCTCCTCGCGGGTCTCGCCCATGCCGAGGATCAGGTTGGACTTGGTCACCAGCCCGAAGTCACGGGCCTGGGTGATCACGTCGAGGGAGCGCTCGTAGCGGAACGCCGGGCGGATCCGCTTGAAGATGCGCGGCACGGTCTCGACGTTGTGGGCCAGCACCTCGGGTCGCGACTCGAAGACCTCGGTGAGCTGGTCGGGGCGACCGTTGAAGTCGGGGATGAGGTTCTCGACGCCGATGCCGGGGTTGAGCTCGTGGATCATCCGCACGGTCTCGGCGTAGAGCCAGGCACCACCGTCGGGCAGGTCGTCACGCGCGACGCCGGTGATGGTGGCGTAGCGCAGCTGCATCTTCTGCACCGACTCAGCGACCCGACGGGGCTCGTCGCGGTCGAGCGGCTCGGGCTTGCCGGTGTCGATCTGGCAGAAGTCGCAGCGTCGCGTGCACTGCTCGCCACCGATGAGGAAGGTCGCCTCGCGGTCCTCCCAGCACTCGAAGATGTTGGGGCAGCCGGCCTCCTGGCACACGGTGTGCAGGCCCTCGTCCTTGACGAGCTTCTGCAGGGCGTTGTACTCCGGGCCCATCTTGGCGCGCGTCTTGATCCACGAGGGCTTGCGCTCGATCGGGGTCTCGGCGTTGCGGACCTCGAGGCGCAGCAGCTTGCGGCCCTCGGGAGCGGTGGAGCCGGCGGTGGGGCTGACGGGGGGTGTGGTCGTCACTTCGTCGATCCTACGTCGCGCGCGGGCACTCAGCGCCCACCCGGGTAGCCGTCGCGGAGCAGCTCGACCAGGGAGGGGGCCGTCGGCTCCCAGCCGAGCGCCCGGGCGGCCTTCCCGGCCGACTGCTGGTCGAGCAGCAGGGCCTCGGCGAACGCCGCCCCGAACCGACCGGCGGCCTCCTCGGCGCTGCCGTCGGCCACGGCCCCGTCGGGACCGACCACGGCCTCGCCGAGCTCGCGGACGGTCGGGTTGGTGCCGTTGGCCCCGACGTACGCCGCCCCGCCGGGGGCCTGGTGCAGCACCAGGACGTAGAGGTCGGCGAGCTCGTCGACGTGGACGGTGGGCCAGTGCTGGTCGCCGGTGCCGATGAGCACCAGCGCACCCGACTCGTCGCGCGGCCCACCGGCCAGCATGGCGGGGATGCCGGCGCCGTGGCCGTAGACGATGCCGGGCCTGACCACGCTGGCGTGGACGTCGGAGGCCAGCAGTCGCTCCTCGCCGGCCGGGCGCCAGCCGGTGATGGCGGGCGGCTGCTGGGGGTCGTCGTCGGCGATGTCGGGGTTGTCGCCGTAGGTCCAGACGCCGCCGGTGTGCACGAACGGCTTGTCGGTGCCGCCGAACGACGCCAGCACGGCCTCGATCACCGCGTCGTTGAGCGCCGCGTCCTTCTCGTCGCTGCCGGCGGCGGTGTGGATCGCGCCGTCGACGGTGTCGAGCTGGCCCCGCAGCCAGACGGGGTCGAACAGGTCGCCCACGACGGGGGTGACGCCGACGGCGCGCACCGCCTCGGCCTTCTCCTCGCTCCGGACGACCGCCCTGACCTGGTGCTCGGAGGCCAGGAGGCGGTCGAGGACGGCGTTGCCGAGGTAACCGGTCGCCCCGGTCAGCAGGATCTCCATGTCTGGCCCAACGAGCGCGACCCGGAGGTATTCCGAGCCGCGCCTAGGGCACGTCGCGACGGCGGTACGACGCGGCGCTGGCCGCGCCCAGGCCCAGGAGCAGCACGCCGTAGTAGACGGCGCCGCCGCGCTGGGTGAGCCGGGCCTCGGTCATGCAGCGGTCGGGGTCGAAGGTGGCGCTGTCGTAGTACCCCAGGTCGCAGTCGTCCGGCGGATCGACGTACCAGGTGGTCTGGCCCTTGACCACGGCGAGCGCGTTGGTCGCGGGCTCGAAGCGCAGGGCGGTGGCGGGGAGCAGCGCGCCGAAGAGCAGGCCGCCGGCCACCGAGACCCCGAACAGCACCCCGATCGTGAACACCGTGCTGCGCACCATCGTGGTCAGCGCGTAGCCACCGACGGCCGCCGCCGCGATCATCGCCAGGCCGCGACCGGCGTGCTGGACGATGTCGGTGACGACCTGACCCGAGGGGTCGAGGTCGCGGGACTGGGCGGCGACGAGCAGACCACCCCAGAACACCGCGAGCGCGACCACGCCGACGCCCAGGGCGAGCAGGCCGACCGCGAGCGCCTTGGCGCCCCAGACCCGCAGGCGGCGGGTCTCGAAGAGCAGCTGGTTGCTCATCGAGCCCGAGGCCCAGTCGTGCCCGACGTACGTCGTGCCGGCCAGCAGCATCAGCACCGCGACGACGGTCACCACGGCCAGACCCGAGTCGTTGCGCTCGGCGCCCACGCGCAGCTGCTCGCGGTAGAGGTACTGGTCGGGGTCGACGGGGTAGGACAGCCGCCGCTCGCACTGACGCTCGGCGTTGTCGGGAGCGATGCCGAACTGGCGCGGCGTCTGCAGGCACTGCTCGATCTGCTCGCGCTGGAAGCCGAGCTCGAGGTCGGCCTGCTCCTGGGCCTCGGCCCGGTCGGCGTCGCCGACCGGCCGGGTCTCGTAGACGCGCGCAGCGAGGATGATCGTGGGGATGACGATCGCGGCCGCGACCAGCAGCAGGACGGCCCGACGCCACCGCAGTCGCGTCAGCTCGACGCGCACCAGGCGGATCACGCGGCACCGTCCTGGGTCGGCCGGGTCGGGTGCTCGCCGAGCGTGTCGGCGGCGGTGAGCTCGAGGAACACCGACTCGAGGTCGCGGCGCAGCGGCGTGAGCCCGGTGAGCCAGATCTCGGCGCCCGCCAGGGTGCGGGTGATGCGCGCGGGGTCGTCGCTCTCGACCCGGAGCCCGGAGTCGGTCGGGGTCGCGGCCAGTCCTGCCTCGCCGAGCGCGCGAGCGGCGGCGGCCGGGTCGGGCACGGTGACGGCGTACGCCGCCGTGGTGCCGCCGACGAGGTCGTCGACCTGGCCCGTGGCCAGCAGACGACCGTTGCCGATGATGGTGGCGGAGGTGCAGACCTGCTGCACCTCGGCGAGGATGTGCGAGCTCAGCAGCACGGTGACCCCGCGCGCGCCGAGGTCGCGGATCGTCTCGCGGATCTCGCGGATGCCGGCCGGGTCGAGGCCGTTGGTGGGCTCGTCGAGGATCAGCAGCTGGGGGTCCTTGAGCAGCGTCGCGGCGATCGCCAGGCGCTGCTTCATGCCCAGGGAGTAGGACTTGTAGCGGTCACGGTCACGCCCGGTGAGACCGACGGTCTCGATCGCCTGGTCGACCTGGCGGTCGGGGGCACCGATGCTGCGCGACAGCAGCAGCAGGTTGCGGCGTCCGGAGAAGTGGGGCGAGAACTTCGGGGACTCCACGACCGCGCCCACGCGGTCGATCACGGCCGGCAGGTGGGCGGGGACCTCCTGGCCGAACAGGCGCATCTCGCCCCGGGTCGCGCGGGCCAGGCCCAGCAGCATCCGGATCGTGGTGGTCTTGCCCGAGCCGTTGGGCCCGAGGAAGCCGTGCACGCCGCCGGCCGGGACCGCGAGGTCGAGGTGGTGCACCGCGACCCTGGTGCCCTTGCGGCTGCGGAATTCCTTGCGCAGGCCCGTGGCCTCGATGACGAGCTGGTCGCCCATGCATGTCCCTTTCCCGAGTGTGACGGGACATCAGATCACGCGTCGACGCCGAGTCGGCGCATATGTGCGCCGACTCGGCGGGCGGGTGTCGACCTGCTCAGCCGCCGGGGCGGATCAGCTCGATGCGCGGCGTACGGCCGGGCTCGGGGCGGGGCTCGTAGTCGGGCGTGGCGTCGTAGGGCGACCACGCGAGGTAGTGGCGCAGGTGCTGCTCCACCGACGGCAGGACGTCGTGGACGGTGACCCGGCGGCCCAGCTCGGCGGACAGGGTGGTGACGCCGGCGTCGGCGATGCCGCAGGGCACGAAGCGGTCGTACCACCCGAGGTCGACGTCGCAGTTGAGCGAGAAGCCGTGCATGGTGACGCCGCGGCTGACGCGGATGCCGATCGCGGCGACCTTGCGCTCGGGCCGGTCGCCGGTGGCGCGCAGCCAGACCCCGCTGCGGCCCGGGACGCGTGCGGTCTCGACGCCGAGGTCGCCGCACACCCTGATCAGGGCCTCCTCGACCCGGCGTACGTAGTCGACGACCTTGACGTGGTCGGGCAGCCGCACGACCGGGTAGCCGACGAGCTGGCCGGGGCCGTGGAAGGTGATCTTGCCGCCGCGGTCGACGTCGATGACCTGGGCGCCACCGGGGTCGGCCGGCCGCTCGTGGGCGTCGGTGCGCTTGCCCGCGGTGTAGACGGGCGGGTGCTCGAGCAGCAGCACGGTCGGCGGACGCGAGCCCTCGACGACGCCGGCGTGCACGCCGCGCTGGAGGTCCCACGCCGCGAGGTAGTCGACGGCGTCGTCGTCGAGGCCCGCGACCTCGAACACCAGGTCCTGCACACCCACGGTCACGTGGGCAGCCTACGCCCGGGGCCTGTGGAGGAGCGCTGCACGGACCCGGTCGGGTCGGTTCTACTGGGGGCATGTCGACCCGGGTCCTCACGCGCGTGCTGCTCAGCGTGCTGGTCGGCGCGCTGTGCGGGGTGGTGGTGACGTCCGGGCTGCTGGTCGCCCGGGCGCCCGACCCGGTGACGGTGGCGCGCCCCGCGGTAGCCGGTCGGGTGGACCAGCCGGCGACGGTCGGCCCGGTGCGGGCCCGGGAGGTGCTGCGGCGCTGGGACGCCGCCCGCGCGCGGGCCTGGACCACCGGCGACGTCGCGGCCCTGCATGCCCTCTACGTGCCGGGTTCGGTGGCCGGTGAGCGCGACGTCGCGATGCTGCGCGCCTGGACCGACCGCGGGGAACGGGTCACCGACCTGACCACCCAGGTGCTGCGGCTGCAGGTGCTCCTCGACCGTCGCCGCCGCGTCGTGGTGGTGGTCACCGACCGGGTCGCGCAGGTGCGCGCCGGGGAGGTGACGCTGCCCCGCGACCGGCCGTCGACGCGACGCATCGTCCTCCAGCGGCGACCGACCGGGAGGTGGTGCGTCGCG
>CALRVO020000221.1:0-6731 GCA_943371595.1 Sphingomonas paucimobilis | reverse complement strand
GACTCGGCGTCCGGAGCCTCGTGAAGCCTGACGTCGAGACGCTCGTCGAGGGGATCCGGGAGGGGAGGCGGGCGTCGGTCGCGCAGGCGATCACGCTCGTCGAGTCGGCCAAGCCCGAGCGGCGCGCGCTGGCGCGTGACCTGCTGACGGCGCTCACCGACGAACGGTCCGGCGTGCACTCGCCGGCCGTGCGCGTCGGCATCAGCGGCGTGCCGGGCGTGGGCAAGTCGACCTTCATCGAGGCGCTCGGCTCCCGGCTCACCGCCGCCGGCCACCGGGTCGGGGTGCTGGCCGTCGACCCGTCGAGCGTGCGCACCGGGGGATCGGTGCTGGGCGACAAGACCCGCATGGCCAGGCTGAGCGCCGACCCGGCGGCCTACATCCGGCCGTCGCCGTCGGCCGGCACCCTGGGCGGCGTCGCGCGCGCGACCGTGCAGGCGATGGCGGTGCTCGAGGCGGCGTCGTACGACGTGGTGCTGGTGGAGACCGTCGGCGTCGGCCAGTCCGAGGTCACCGTCGCCGGGATGGTCGACACCTTCTTGTTCCTCACCCTGGCGCGCACCGGCGACCAGCTGCAGGGCATCAAGAAGGGCATCCTCGAGATCGCCGACGTCGTGGCCGTCAACAAGGCCGACGGCGACCACGAGCAGGAGGCGCGCGGCGCCGCCCGCGAGCTCGCCGGCGCCCTGCGCCTGGTCCGCGGCCACGCCGAGTGGGCGCCCCCCGTCGTCACCTGCTCGGCCCTGCACGACCTCCACGTCGACGACGTCTGGGACCGCGTCCTGGCCCACCGCGACCACCTCGGGGTCGACGGGCTGGCCGCCAAGCGCGCCGAGCAGCAGCTCGCCTTCACCTGGGCGCTGGTGCGCGACGAGCTCGACCAGCGGCTGCGCCACTCGCCCGGCGTGCGCGCCATCCGCGACGACGTACGACGTGAGGTGCTGGCCGGCGAGCTGCCGGCCACGGTGGCCGCCGACCGGGTGCTCGCGGCCTACGACGAAGGCCGCTGACCCTCCCGCGCGGACTCTGGGTCGGGCAGCCGGTCGAGCCGCTCACGCTGAACCCGCCCCCCGCACGGCCGACTGCGCCGGGGTGGGCTCGTCCCGGGGGACTAGCCTGGCCCGGTGCCCGACCGACCCGATGACCTGACCACGGTGATCGACGACGTCCTCACCAAGTACGACGGCGAGCTCGTCGACCTGCGCCGCGACCTGCACGCCCACCCCGAGCTGTCGTGGGCCGAGACCCGCACGACCGGGCTGGTCGGGCAGCGCCTCGAGGCGGCGGGGTGGCGGGTCACCTACCCGATGCCGACCGGTGTGGTCGCCGAGCTCGGGCCCGACGTCGGTGACCCGGGGCGACCGGTCGTCGCGCTGCGCGCCGACATGGACGCCCTGCCCGTGCAGGACGTCTCGGGGGAGCCGTGGGCCAGCACCGTCCCGGGCGTGGCGCACGCCTGCGGCCACGACGTCCACACCACCAGCCTGCTGGGCGCCGCCCTCGCGCTCGGCGAGCTCCACGAGCGTGGCGAGCTGCCCGGCCGGGTGCGGCTGTTCTTCCAGCCGGCCGAGGAGGTGATGCCCGGTGGCGCCAAGCAGCTCATCGCCGAGGGGCACCTCGACGGGGTCCGGCGGATCTTCGCGCTCCACTGCGACCCGGGCGTCGACGTGGGACGGATCGGCCTGCGGTCCGGGTCGCTGACCAGTGCCGCCGACAAGATCGAGGTCCACCTCGAGGGCAACGGCGGCCACACGTCGCGTCCCCACCTCACCGGTGACCTCACCTTCGCGCTGGCCAAGGTCACCACCGAGCTGCCGGCGGTCCTCAGCCGGCGGATGGACCCCCGCGCGGGGGTCAGCGTCGTGTGGGGCGTGGTCCGGGCCGGGTCGGCCCCCAACGTGATCCCCGACCGCGGCACGCTCGCCGGCACGGTCCGCATCCTCGACGCCGAGGCGTGGGCGCGCTGCGAGCCGATCATCCGCGAGGCCGTGCACGACCTCGTGCGCCCCTACGGCGTCACCGCCACCGTCGACTACCTGCAGGGGGTGCCCCCCGTGGTCAACGAGCCGGGGTCCAACGCGATCCTCGCCTCCGCCACCCGCGCGGTGCTCGGCCAGGGTGGTCAGACCGGTGTCCCGCAGAGCCTGGGCGGCGAGGACTTCGGCTGGTACACCGACCAGGTGCCCGGCGCCATGTTCCGTCTCGGCACCCGCACCCCGGGCGGGACGACCTACGACCTGCACCAGGGCAACCTTCGTGTGGACGAGCGGGCGATCGGGATCGGCGCGCGGGTGCTCGCCGAGGCCGCCCTGCGGGCGCACAGCGCCTCCTGAGACGCCCCCGGGACCCGCGGCGACGGGCGCCGTGCTGGGCTCGTGCGGGGTCTGGTGCCGGTGCTATGTCACCGACAGGTAACAGTCCGAGGTTTTCCCTGCTGTTGTGCCCGTTGGCGCGAACTCACCACTAGGGTGACGCGACGTGCCTTCCCCATGGTGCACGTTTCATGATCAATACCCAGGAGGAATGCCGTGAAGAAGACGGCCACTATCGCCGCAGTGTCCACGCTGCTCGCACTGTCGCTGGCCGCGTGCGGCGAGCGCGAGAACGACAACGACAACGCCGGGTCCGACCCGTCGTCGGCGCCCACCTCGGAGGCCTCTGAGTCCACGGCCGCCGCCGAGCAGTTCCCCGACTTCAAGGCCTGCATGGTCTCCGACTCCGGCGGGTTCGACGACAAGTCGTTCAACCAGACCTCGCTCAAGGGCCAGGAGGACGCCGCGGCGCAGTTCGGCGTCCAGACCGCGCAGGTCGAGTCCAACAGCGACACCGAGTACGCCGACAACATCGAGCAGCTCGTCGCCGACGGCTGCAACGAGATCACCACGGTCGGCTTCCTCCTCGGTGACGCCACCCGCGCCGCCGCCGAGAAGCACCCCGACGTCGACTTCGCGATCGTCGACTTCGCGTTCACCGACCCCGAGACCTTCGAGCCCAACGCCCCCGAGAACGCCAAGGGCCTCACCTTCTCGACCGACGAGGCCGCCTACCTGGCCGGTTACCTCGCCGCCGCCGAGTCCGAGTCGGGCATCGTCGGCACCTTCGGTGGTCTCAACATCCCGACCGTGACCATCTTCATGGAGGGCTTCCGCCTCGGCATCGAGAAGTACAACGAGGACAACGGCACCGACGTCCAGCTGCTCGGCTGGGACGGCAAGGACGGCGCCTTCACCGAGGACTTCGAGGACAAGGGCAAGGGCCAGAGCACCGGCGCCGACCTGATCCAGCAGGGCGCCGACATCATCATGCCCGTCGCCGGCCCCGCCGGCCTGGGTGGTCTGCAGGCCGCCAAGGACGCCGGCGTCCGCGCCATCTGGGTCGACACCGACGGCTTCGAGTCCACCGAGTACGGCGACATCCTGCTGACCTCGGTCGTCAAGGGCCTCGACGTCGCGGTCACCGAGGCGATCAAGGAGTCCGCCGAGGGCACGTTCACCAACGAGCTGTTCGACGGCACCCTCGAGAACGGTGGCGTCAGCATCGCCCCGTACCACGACTTCGACAGCGAGATCGAGCAGGACGTCAAGGACGCGATCGAGGACCTCAAGGCCCAGATCATCGCCGGCGAGATCACCGTCGGGGAGTGATCCCCGGCGTCCTCACCGACGCCACCAGCACCACCAGCACGACCGCACGACCACGGCACGAGAGCCGGGGTGGGGTGCCATCCCCGCCCCGGCTTCGCCGTCCTATCGACTAGCGTGACCTGGACCTCGACGAGGGCACCGGGCGACGCAGGGGAGCGTGATGAGACTCGAGATCAAGGGGCTGACCAAGCGGTTCGGCTCGTTCACCGCCAACGACGGCATCGACCTGACCATCGAGCCGGGCGAGATCCACTGCCTGCTCGGCGAGAACGGTGCCGGCAAGTCCACCCTGATGAACATGCTCTACGGCCTGCTCGACCCCACCGAGGGCGAGATCGTGGTCGACGGCACGCCGGTCACCTTCGCCACCCCGGGCGACGCGATCGCTGCCGGCATCGGCATGGTGCACCAGCACTTCATGCTCGTCCCCGTCTTCACCGTCGCCGAGAACGTCATGCTCGGGCGCGAGGAGACCCGCGGGCTCGGGGTCCTCAACCGACGCAAGGCCTCCCAGGTCGTGCGTGAGCTCTCCGAGCGCTACCGCCTGGCGGTCGACCCCGACGCGCTGGTCGAGAACCTCCCGGTCGGGGTCCAGCAGCGCGTCGAGATCATCAAGGCGCTGTCCAACGACGCCCAGGTGCTCATCCTCGACGAGCCGACCGCGGTGCTGACGCCGCAGGAGATCGACGAGCTGATGGCCATCATGCGCGAGCTCAAGGCGCAGGGCACCTCGATCATCTTCATCACCCACAAGCTGCGCGAGGTCAAGGCGGTCGGCGACAAGATCAGCGTCATCCGGCGCGGCAAGGTCGTCGGCACGGCACTGCCCTCCGCGTCGGAGGCCGAGCTCGCCGAGATGATGGTCGGCCGCGAGGTCTCGCTGCGCGTCGACAAGGACGCCGCCGAGGTCGGTCGCGCGATGCTCGAGGTCGAACACGTCACGGTCATCGACCCCCGCGGCCACCAGGTCGTCAAGGACGTCTCGTTCGAGGCCCGCGCGGGCGAGGTGCTCGCCATCGCCGGCGTCCAGGGCAACGGGCAGACCGAGCTGATCAAGTCCTTGCTCGGCCTGGTCAAGCCCGACGCCGGTCGCATCCGTCTCGACGGCAAGGACATCAGCCGGCACGGCCCGCGCCAGAGCCTCGAGCACGGCATCGGCTACATCCCCGAGGACCGCAGCCACGACGGCTACGTCGGCGGGTTCAGCGTGCGCGAGAACCTCATCCTCGACCTCTACCGCCAAGACGAGTTCTCACGCGGGCTGGGGCTCAAGCTCGACGCGATCAAGGCCAACGCCGACGCCCGGATCGCCGAGTTCGACATCCGCACCGAGTCGGCCTCGACCCCGGTCTCGTCGTTGTCGGGCGGCAACCAGCAGAAGGTCGTGGTGGCCCGCGAGTTCTCCCGGCCGCTCAAGGTGCTCATCGCCTCACAGCCCACCCGCGGCGTCGACGTCGGGTCGATCGAGTTCATCCACAAGCGGATCATCGCCGAGCGCGACCAGGGCACCGCCGTCGTCATCGTCTCCACCGAGCTCGACGAGGTCTTCGCGCTGGCCGACCGGATCGCGGTGATGTACGACGGACGCATCGTGGCCACGGTGACGCCCGACATCGCCCGCGAGGACATCGGACTGCTGATGGCCGGTGCCGTGCCGGGCACCCCATCCGGTGAGCGGCCCGCCGACGGGCCCCACGACCCCCTGGCCAAGCAGACGACCGGAGCCTGAACGATGACCGACCACGAACCCCCCGCCGACCAGCCCGACCAGCCCGACGGGTCCGAGAAGCTCGAGCGGGGCGCCCCGAGCGCCGTCGAGGTCCAGGAGACCCCGCAGGCCAAGGAGGCCAAGGCGTCGCTCGCCGGGGCCGACCGCACGGCGGCCTTCGACCTGCAGAGCTACGTCCCGACGATCAAGGTGACCCTCGGTGCGGTGCTGGTGGCCCTGGTCATCGGCGCCTTCCTGATCGCGCTCAGCGACGACGACGTCATCGAGTCGCTGTCCTACTTCGGCTCCTACCCGTGGGACTTCTTCACCCGGTCGGCCGACACGATCTGGTCGTCCTACTCGGCGCTGGTCAAGGGCTCGGTGGGGTCGCCTGGTGCGATCAGCACGACCCTGGAGCGCGCGGCGCCCCTCATCTGCGCCGGTCTGGGCGTCACCCTCGCCTTCCGGGCCGGCCTGTTCAACATCGGTGCCCAGGGCCAGCTGCTGATCGGTGCGCTCTGCGCCGGCTACGTCGGGTTCGGCATGTCGCTGCCGCCGGGGATCCACCTGGTCGCCGCGCTCGTCGCGGGCGTGCTGGGCGGCGCCGTGTGGGGAGGCATCGTCGGGCTGCTCAAGGCCCGCACCGGCGCCCACGAGGTCATCACGACCATCATGTTCAACTACCTCGCGACCAGCGTCCTGCTCTACGCCCTGAGCAAGGAGGCCTTTCAGCGCCCGGGCAGCGACAACCCGCTCTCGCCGCCGGTCGACGACTCCGCGACCTTCCCGGTGGTCTTCGGCACCCACAGCGGCGTGGCGCTCGCGTTCGTGGCCGCGTTCTTCGTGTGGTGGGTGCTCGAGCGCAGCACGCTCGGCTTCGAGCTGCGCGCCGTGGGCGCCAACGCCGACGCCTCCCGCACCGCCGGGATGAGCGTCGCCAAGGTCTACACGCTCGCGATGGTGCTGGCCGGTGCGCTGGCCGGCCTCGCGGCCGTCACCAACGTGCTCGGTCACCGCGACTCGCTCAGCGTCACCCTGGCCGGCAACATCGGCTTCGACGCGATCACGGTGGCCCTGCTGGGCCGCGCCACCCCGCTCGGCACCGTCCTGGCCGGGTTGCTCTTCGGCGCGATGAGCGTCGGCGGGGTCGCGATGCAGTCGAGCGCCGGCACCCCCAAGGAGCTGACCGACGTGCTCCAGGCCCTGATCGTGCTGTTCGTCGCGGCACCGGCCCTCGTCAAGGGCCTGCTGCGGTTCCGAGATGAAGGAGGCGGCTCGACCGTCATGGCGAAGGGATGGGGCTCGTGAGCGCGCCGACGCTGGAGAAGCCCGGAGCCGCCGGGTCGCCCGAGCAGCCGTCGTCGGGCGACGTCGACGTG
>CALRVO020000220.1:0-6746 GCA_943371595.1 Sphingomonas paucimobilis | reverse complement strand
GGCCGCCGTGGCCGCCGTGGCCGCTGCCGTGGCGGCGGCGTCGGCGAGCGGGGTGGGCTCCGGAGCGGCCTCCGGTGCCGGCTCGGCCGCCCCGGGGGCGGTGAGCCGCTGCTCGAGGCAGGAGACGAACTGCCCGAGCAGCTTGTCGGAGACGTCCTGCATCACCCCGCGTCCGAACTGGGCGGGCTTGCCGGTGATGTTGAGGTCGGTGAGGACCTCGACGTCGGTGCCCCCGTCGGCGCCGTCGTGCATGCTCAGCGACACCTGGGCCCCGGCGGTGCCGTTGCCCCGCTTGTCCTTGCCCTTGGCGTCGACCTTGAAGGAGTGGGCGGCGTCGTCCTTGTCGACGAACGTGCCCGACCCCGCATAGACCAGCGCGATGGGACCGAGCTTGACCTTGACGGTGCCGGCGAAGGTGTCGGCGTCGGCCGAGGTGAGCACGGCCCCCGGGAAGCACTCCGCGAGCGCGGCGATGTCCTGGAAGTGCGCCCAGGTCTCCTCGACCGGGGTCGCCACCGAGAAGCGGTGGGTGAGATCCACGCCTAGCCTCCGGACGCGGCGGTCACCGCACGGCGCGTGAGCACCTTGGCCAGGTGGCGACGGTAGGACGCCTCGCCGTTGAGGTCCGAGGGCGGGTTGGTGTCCTGGTCGGCCAGCTGGGCGGCCGTGGTCAGGTCGCTCCCCGAGCGCAGGGCCTCCTCGACGGCGCGGGCCCGCATGGGCGTGGAGCCCATGTTGGTCAGGCCGATCGCGACGTCCTCGAGCGAGTCGAGCGACCCCTTGACCGTCGCGGCGACCGCGACGATCGGCCACTGGTGGGCGACGCGCACGAACTTCTCGTAGTGCGCCCCCCAACCGGTGTGCTTGGGGATGCGGACCTCGGTGAGGATCTCGTCCTCACCGATGGCGGTCTCGAAGAGGTCGACGAAGAACTCCTCGGCCGGGACGGTGCGGGGGCCACCGGGACCGGCGATGACGAACGACGCCCCGAGCGCGAGCGCCGGTGCCCCGAGGTCGCCGGCCGGGTCGGCGTGCGCGAGCGCGCCGCCGAAGGTGCCGCGGTGCCGGATCTGCTCGTCGGCCAGGTGCTCGACCGCCTTGTGGATGAGCAGCGCGTGCTCCTTGACCAGCGCGTCGGTGCCGACCACCGAGTGCGGGGTCATCGCCCCGATCACGATGGCGTCGCCGTCGTCGCGCACGCCGCGCAGCGAGTCGATGCGCCCGAGGTCGATGACCATCTCGGGGGCGTTGAGCCGCATCCGCAGCACGGGGAGCAGGCTCTGCCCCCCGGCGAGGATCTTGGCGTCGTCGCCGTGGGTGGCCAGCGCGGAGAGCGCCTCCTCGACCGTGGTCGGGGCCAGGTAGTCGAACTGGGTGGGGATCATGCGCCCGCTCCTTCGGTGCTCGAGGTGCCGGGTTCGGCGTCGGGGTCGAAGTGCGGCATGGCCGCGCCCTCGGTGGCCCCGCCGGAGCCCTGGCTGTGGATGGCGTTCCAGACCCGCTCGGGCGTGCACGGCATCTGGACGTCGTTGACGCCGAGGTGGCGCACGGCGTCGACGACCGCGTTGACCACGGCCGGCGTCGAGGCGATCGTGCCGGCCTCGCCGACGCCCTTGGTGCCCAGCGAGTTGGTCAGCGCCGGGGTCGTGGTGTGGTCGACCTCGAAGCTGATCGTGTCGGCCGCGGTCGGCAGCAGGTAGTCGACGAACGAGCCGGACACCAGGGTGCCCTGGTCGTCGTAGACCGCTTCCTCCCACAGTGCCTGGGCGATGCCCTGCACCAGACCGCCGTGGACCTGCCCGGAGACGATGAGCGGGTTGATGATGTTGCCGATGTCGTCGACGCAGGTGTACTTGCGCATCGTGACCTGACCGGTCTCGGTGTCGACCTCCATGGCGCACAGGTGCGTGCCGTGGGGGTAGTTGAAGTTGACCGGGTCGAAGGTCGCGTCGGCGTCGATCGACGGCTCGACGCCGTCGGGCAGGTTGTGCGCCGCGAACGTCGCGGTGGCGACCTCGCTCAGCGCGATGCCCGCGTCGGTGCCGACGACCTGGAAGCGGCCCTCGTGGAACTTCACGTCCTCGACGCTGGCCTCGAGCAGGTGCGCCGCGATCGGCAGCGCCTTGTCGATGACCTTGTCGGCCGCGCGCACCAGGGCCTCACCTCCGACGACCAGCGAGCGCGAGCCGTAGGTGTCGAGACCCTTCGACGCGATCTGGGTGTCGCCGTGCAGCACCTCGATGTCGTCGTAGGGGATGCCGAGCCGGTCGGCGACGATCTGGCTGAACGCCGTCTCGTGGCCCTGGCCGTGGGCGCTGGCGCCCGTGACGACCTCGACCTTGCCGGTCGCGAGCATCCGCACCGACGCGTGCTCCCAACCGCCCGCGCCGTAGTCGAGCGAGCCGAGGACGCGGCTCGGGGCGAGCCCGCACATCTCGGTGAAGGTGGAGACACCCAGGCCGAGCTGCACCGGGTCGTTGCTCTCACGGCGGCGCTTCTGCTCGGCGCGGAGCTCGTCGTACCCGAAGATCTCCTTGGCCTTGGCCGTGGCGATCTCGTAGTTGCCGGAGTCGTACTCGAGGCCGGCCACCGTGGTGAACGGGAACTCCTCGTGCTTGATCCAGTTCTTCTCGCGGACCTCCAGCGGGTCGACCCCGAGCTCGGCGGCCAGCTCGTCCATCATCCGCTCGATGCCGAACGTCGCCTCGGGCCGGCCGGCGCCGCGGTAGGCGTCGGTCCAGGTGGTGTTGGTGAGCACCGTCTGGCAGCTGAAGTGGTAGGCCGGGAACTTGTAGATGGCGTTGAACATGAACGCGCCGAGCACGGGCACGCCGCCGCCGACGATGGCGACGTAGGCGCCCAGGTCGGCCTCGAGCTCGACCTTGAGCCCGGTGACGGTGCCGTCCTTCTCGGCGCAGAGCGTGAGCTTCTGCCACTGGTCGCGACCGTGGTGGGCGCTGACCAGGGACTCGCTGCGGGTCTCGGTGTACTTGATCGGCTTGCCGAGCCGGCGGGCGACCGCGAACGCGATCATCTCCTCCGGCGTCTGCTGGAGCTTGCCGCCGAAGCCGCCACCCACGTCGGGGGCGATGACCCGGATCTTGGACTCCGGCACCCCGGTCGTCGCGGCGAGCGCGAAGCGCAGGATGTGCGGGATCTGGGTGGCCGACCAGATGGTGATCTGCTCGCCGGTCGGGTCGACCACGACCGAGCGCGGCTCCATGAACGCCGGGATCAGCCGCTGCTGACGGAACTCGCGCTCGATGACGACGCCGTCGGCGCGGGCCTTGGTGATGGCCTCCTCGACGTCGGTGCCGGTGCCGGCCGCGGCCGAGTCGAAGACCCACAGGGCCGACTTGTTGGTGCCGAGGTCGGGGTGCGCGAGCACCTCGTCCTTGAGGGCCTCCTTGATGCCGATGACGGCGGGCAGCTGCTCGTACTCGACGTCGACGAGCTCGGCGGCGTCGCGCGCCTCGGCCGCCGTACGGGCCACGACGACGGCGACGATCTCGCCGGCGAAGGCGACCCGGCCGTTGGCGATCGGCAGGTGCGCGGGAGTGACCTGCTCGGGGGTGATCGGCCAGGCGTTGATGCACACGCCCTGGCTCTCGCCGAGGTCCTCGGAGGTGAGGACGGCGACGACGTTGGTGGAGGCCATGGCCTCGGTGACGTCGATCGAGGTGATGGTGGCGTGGGCGAACGGGCTGCGCACCATCGCGAGGTGCAGGGTGCCCGGGAGCGACAGGTTGTCGGTCCAGCGGGTGCGGCCGGTGATGAGGCGCTGGTCCTCCTTGCGGCGGCGGTCGCGCCCGATCTCCTTGGCCATGTCGGGTGCGTCGGCGACGGCGGTCATGAACGGGCCTCCTCGGCGGGGACGCCGGCCGCGGTGGCGCCGGCCGGTTGCTGGTCGAGCTGGCCGGAGGCGTGCTGCACGGCCCTGACGATGTTGTGGTAGCCGGTGCAGCGGCACAGGTTGCCCTCGAGACCGACCCGGATCTCCTGCTCGGTGGGCTTGGGGTTCTCGGCGAGGAGCGCGACGCTCTGCATGATCATCCCGGGCGTGCAGTAGCCGCACTGCAGGCCGTGGCACTCGCGGAACGACTCCTGCACGGGGTGCAGGTCGCCGCCCTCGTGGGTCGCGGCGAGGCCCTCGATCGTGGTCACCTCGGACCCGTCGGCCTGGACCGCGAGCACGTTGCACGACTTCACGCTGGTGCCGTCGAGGTGGACCGTGCACGCGCCGCAGTTGCTCGTGTCGCAGCCGATGACGGTGCCGGTCTTGCCGAGCTTCTCGCGCAGGTACTGCACGAGCAGCATCCGGGGTTCGACGTCGTCGGCCACCTTGGCGCCGTCGACGGTGAGGTTGATCCGGGTCATGAACTCTCCCTTGAGTGCGTGCCTGACGAAGCAGGTGTGGTGCAGGTCACGCTAGGCACCTCCGGTTGGGGTCAGGTTGGTCGCCCGCGAGGAACGAGCGGGCGGCCAGAGCCGTCCCGGTCGAGCAAGCGTCGCGAGCGAGGCACGAGCTCGCGACAGCGCGTCGAGACCCCCGCGCCGGAGCGTGCGTCGGCGCACCAGGAGAGGGTCAGTGAGGCCTCGATCGCCTCGTCCAGGTCGGCAGGTCACCCTGCTCGTCTACGGTGCGAGGAGCACCCGAGGGGAGCGAGCCCGATGATCAGCAGGTTCGGACCGGAGACCGCGCTGGTCGTGGTCGACCCCCAGGTCGGGGTCGACGTGCTGGAGCACTGGGGCGGGGCGCGCGGACGACGCGACAACCCGGGGGCCGAGGGGAGGCTGGCCGCCCTGCTGGCGGCGTGGCGCGGCCACGGGCTGCCGGTCGTGCTCACCCGCCACGAGTCGCGCGAGGCCCTCTCGCCGCTGCGGGCCGACGCGCCCACGTGCCGGTTCAAGCCGGGTCTCGGACCCGCGCCCGAGGACGACGTGGTGGTGAAGTCGGTCAACGGCGCCTTCTTCGGCACCGACCTCGAGATCAGGCTCCGTCGCAATGGGGTGACGCGACTGGTGGTGGCCGGGTTCTTCACCAACATGTGCGTCGAGACCACGGTGCGCACGGCCGGCAACCTGGGCTACGACACCTACCTCGCCCACGACGCGTGCGCGACCACCAACCGCATCGGCCCGGACGGCACCGACCACGACCCGGACCTCGTGCACGCGATGAGCGTCGCCTCGCTGCACGGCGAGTTCTGCACCGCCCTCGAAACCGCTGCCCTGGTCGGGCTGTGCGCCGACGACGCGCCCGCGTTGGTCAGGGCGCAGGGCAACGAGCCCGGATCCTCCGTCAGGCCCGCGCGGCCGCGATCCGGCCCTTGAGCAACGGCTTGGCGGGGTGGGCGGCGTCGCCGAGCACGGCCAGGCAGCGCTCGAGCACCGCCGTGTCGTAGGGCGCCCGCTCGGCGTAGCGCAGCACGGCGTCGGGCTCGGGGTCGGCGAGGAGCGCCTCACGGACCGCGACGGCGACGTACTCGCCGAGCTCGGCGAGCGCGGGCGAGTTGGTGCCGGGCAGCAGGTCGCCGCCGTAGGAGTCGACGGCGGCCGCGACGTTGCCGCGGCGCACGAGCGCCAGCACGTGCTCGACGTCGGTGGCGACCGGCATCATCAGCCGGTAGGGACGCGAGGAGAGCTGTCCGCCCAGCGCCGAGCGCAGGTGCGACACCTCGGCCTTGAGCGTCGAGAAGGTCACCGCCTGGTCGCCGTAGACCAGCGCGTGGAGCTGCTCGAGGGACAGACCCTCGGGGTGCAGGGCCAGCAGCGCGAGCACCTCGGTCTGGCGCCGGTTGAGCAGCAGGCGCCGGCCGTCGAGGCGCACCTCGGCGGTGCCGAGCAGCGTCATCACCAGGCCGGGGTCGCCGGTGTCGTCGAGACCCGGGCCCGCCGACGGGTGGTAGGCCGAGCGCGGCAGCGCGGTCTCGATCAGGCGCGCCATCACTCGTGCCGTCGCCAGGCCGATCGGGTGGGTGCGGTCCCAGGTGGTCGACAGGTCGATGACCCCGAGCCGGCGTCCGCTGACCGGGTCGATCACGGGCGCGGCCCAGCAGACCCAGTTGTGCACGATCGAGGCGTAGTGCTCGGCGCTGAAGACCATCGACGGCTCGCTCAGCCGGTTGGCGAGGTCGAGGGCGTTGGTGCCGACCGACGCCTCGTCCCAGCGTCCACCGGGGACGAAGTTGACGGCCTCGGCGCGGCGGCGCATCACGCGCCCGCCGTAGGTCCACAGCACGCGGGTGTCGGCGTCGGTGACGGCGAGCACCAGGTCGCCGTCCTCGGCGGTGCGCCGCAGGTCGGACTCGACCCGCTCGACGGCCAGCTGCAGCGGTGAGTCGCGCCAGATCGCGGAGGTCTCGGACTCGTCAGCCAGGGGCGCCGCCGCGACGTCGGGGGCGATCGCGACCTCGGAGCGGGCCCAGCTGGTGAGGATCTCGGGACGCACCAGGGACTCGGCCCGGTCGCCGTGCTCGACGAAGGTGGTCCAGGCGTGGAGGCAGGCTCGCTTGCGCTCGTCGAGCTCGGGCTGCGGCATGTCCGCCACGGTACCTCGGGGTGTGATTCCGGTCACCGGGTCGATCCGCTGGTCGGTCGGGTGGTGGCGGGTCGTGCTGGGTCCTGGGTGGTCCGGGTGTGGGTCTCGCTCGTGCTGGGTCCTGGGTGGTCCGGGTCGGGCGGCCGCGCGCGTAGTCGATCGCGTCTCGGCGTCAAGGACGTCGCTGCGCTCCGCCACTTCGTGG
>CALRVO020000219.1:0-6801 GCA_943371595.1 Sphingomonas paucimobilis | reverse complement strand
GGCGGCGACCGACGCCAGGAAGGCCGCGCCACCGGACGCCTCGGCGGGGAAGAACTTCATCTCGGTGACGCCGGTCTCGAGCACGGCCAGCGCCTCGGACACGGTCGCGACGCCGGGCAGGAACGGCAGCCCGGTGTCGGTCATCGCGGCGAGCAGGGTCGGCGTGGCGCCGGGGGAGACCAGGAACCGCGCGCCCGCGTCGTGGGCCTCCTTGGCCTGCCCGGGCGACACGATCGTGCCGGCGCCGACCACGATCTCGGGCACCTCGGCGGCGATGGCGGCCAGGGCGTCGAGGGCGACCGGCGTACGGAGGGTGAGCTCGATGGCGGGCAGGCCACCGGCGACCAGCGCCCGCGCCACGGGTACGGCGTCCTCGACGCGGTGCAGGACGACGACGGGCATCACCGGGACGAGGTCGAGCAGCGAGTCGGGCTGCGGGTCAGGCGTGGACAAGGGGCACCTCCGAGGGGGCGGCCGGGGCCGGGTGGGTCGGGAAGACGGACGCGCCGGCGTCGGCCGGGCCGACGGTGGCGCGGAAGGCGGCGAACAGCTCGCGGCCGGTGCCGGCCCACTCGGGGCCCTCGGGGGCACGACCGGTGGGCTGACGCTGGTGGAGCGCAGCCACGTCGACGTCGAGGTCGAGGACCCCGCGCTCGGCGTCGACGGTGATGACGTCGCCGTCCTGCACGCGGGAGAGCGGCCCGCCGACCGAGGCCTCGGGGGTGACGTGGATCGCGGCCGGCACCTTGCCGGAGGCGCCCGACATGCGGCCGTCGGTGACGATGGCGACGTGCTGGCCACGGTCCTGCAGGACGCCGAGGGCGGGCGTCAGCTTGTGCAGCTCGGGCATCCCGTTGGCGGCCGGGCCCTGGTAGCGGATGACCGCGACCAGGTCGCGCCCGTCGAGGCGACCCTCGCCGAAGGCGGTGAGGAAGGCGTCCTGGTCGTCGAAGACCATCGCGGGGGCGGTCACGACGCGGTGCTCGGGCCTGACCGCCGAGGTCTTGATGACGGCCACGCCGAGCGGGCCGCGCAGCAGCTTGAGGCCGCCGTCGGGGGCGAAGGGGTCGTCGGCGGCGCGCAGCACGTCGTGGTCGAGGCTGGCCTTGGGGCCCTCCTCCCAGGTCAGGTCGTCGCCGCGCAGCACCGGCTCCCGCGTGTAGTGGTGCAGGCCGCGGCCCATGATCGTCAGCACGTCGTCGTGCAGCAGCCCGTGGCGCAGCAGGGTCTGCACGAGGAAGGCGATGCCGCCGGCGGCGTGGAAGTGGTTGACGTCGGCCGAGCCGTTGGGATAGATCCGGCACAGCGACGGCACCACGGCCGACAGGTCGGACAGGTCGTCCCAGGTGAGGTGGATGCCCGCGGCCCGCGCGATCGCGACCAGGTGGAGCGTGTGGTTGGTCGAGCCGCCGCTGGCCAGCAGTGCGACGCAGGCGTTGACCACGGCCTTCTCGTCGACCACCTCGCCGATGGGGGTCGGCTCGCCGCCCTGGCGGGTGATCGCGACGGCGCGGGCGGCGGCGGCGCGGGTGAGCGCCTCGCGCAGCGGGGTGCCGGGGTTGACGAAGGACGAGCCCGGCAGGTGCAGGCCGAGCACCTCCATGAGCAGCTGGTTGGAGTTGGCGGTCCCGTAGAAGGTGCACGTGCCGCGGGAGTGGTACGACGCCGCCTCGGCCTCGAGCAGCTCCTCACGCCCGACCTTGCCCTCGGCGTGCAGCTGACGCACCTTGGCCTTCTCGCTGTTGGGCAGCCCCGACGCCATCGGCCCCGCGGGCACGAAGACGGTCGGCAGGTGGCCGAAGGACAGGGCGCCGATGAGCAGCCCGGGCACGATCTTGTCGCACACGCCGAGCATCAGCGCGCCGTCGAACATGTCGTGGCTCAGGGCGATGGCGGCCGACATCGCGATCACGTCGCGGCTGTAGAGGCTCAGCTGCATGCCGGCGCGGCCCTGGGTGATGCCGTCGCACATCGCCGGCACGCCCCCGGCGACCTGCGCCAGGCCGCCGGCCCTGGCGGCCGCCTGCTTGAGGACCGGCGGGTAGTCGGCGTACGGCTGGTGCGCGGAGAGCATGTCGTTGTAGCTGGTGACGATGGCCAGGTTGGGCTTGACCCGCCCGCGCAGCGCGAGCTTGTCGGGGGCCTCGGAGGCCGCGAAGCCGTGCGCGAGGTTGGCGCAGCCGAGGTCGCCCCGGGCCGGGCCCGTGGTGCCCGCGGCGCGGATGCGGGCGAGGTAGGCCGCCCGGGTGGTGGCGCTGCGCTCGACGATGCGCTGCGTCACCTCGGCGAGGACGGGGTGGGTCGGTGCGTCAGTCAAGGTCGGACTCCTGCCAGGTTCGGCCGTCGCGCTCGAGGAGCGTGGCGGCGGCGGTCGGCCCGCTGGTGCCGGCCGGGTAGCGCTTGGGACGGTCGGGGGTGACCGCCCAGCGCTGGAGGATCGGCTCGACCCACGTCCACGCGGCCTCGACCTCGTCGCGGCGCATGAAGAGGGTCGGGTTGCCGCGGATGACGTCCATGAGCAGCCGCTCGTAGGCGTCGGGCATCCGGGCGTCGAAGGCGGCGGCATAGCTGAGGTCGAGCGAGACCGGCTTGAGCCGGATGCCGCCGGGGCCGGGCTCCTTGGCCGTCATGTGCAACCGCATGCCCTCGTCGGGCTGCACCTGGATGTGCAGGCGGTTGGCGGCGGGGCTGGGCTCGGTGCCCTCGTGGTGGGGGAACATCGCGTGCGGCGGCTCCTTGAAGACCACGACGATCTCGGAGATCTTGCGGTCCATCCGCTTGCCCGTGCGCAGGTAGAAGGGGACCCCGGCCCAGCGCCAGTTCTGCACCTCGGCGCGGATCGCGACGAACGTCTCCGTCGCGCTGCCGGGGCGCCCCAGCTCCTCG
Organism: Sphingomonas paucimobilis; assembly: GCA_943371595.1. GTDB lineage: Bacteria > Actinomycetota > Actinomycetes > Propionibacteriales > Nocardioidaceae > Nocardioides. The sequence continues at coordinate 3,915 of CALRVO020000219.1, read as the reverse complement.
GTGTACGACGGCACGGCGACCCCGTCGACCAGGCCCTGGCCGTAGCGCCCGCGGACGGTGTCGCGGTCGACGTCGTCGGGGCTCATCGGCTTGAGGGCCTGGAGCACCTTGAGCTTCTCGTCGCGCACGGTCTCGCGCCCGACGTAGGTCGGCGGCTCCATCGCGACCAGGCAGAGCAGCTGGAGCAGGTGGTTCTGCACCATGTCGCGCAGCGCGCCGGCGTGGTCGTAGTAGCCGCCGCGCTCGCCGACCCCGAGGGTCTCGGCGACGGTGATCTGTACGTGGTCGACCCACCGGGAGTTCCACAGCGGCTCGAGGAAGGTGTTGGCGAAGCGGGTGACCAGGAGGTTCTGCACGCTCTCCTTGCCGAGGTAGTGGTCGATGCGGAAGATCTGCTGCTCGGCGAAGACCTGGCCGACGGCCTCGTTGATCGCCCGGGCCGAGGCGAGGTCGGCGCCGATCGGCTTCTCGAGCACGACCCGGGCGGTCGGGTCGACGACGCCGATCTCGTCGAGGCGGTGGCAGATCGGCCCGAAGAGTCCGGGGGCGACGGCGAGGTAGAAGACGCGCACCGCCTCCGGGTCGCCCTCCTTGAGCAGGGCGTGCAGCAGGTGCCAGTCGGTGGCGTCGGAGGCGTCGAGGGTCAGGTGCTCGATGCGGCCCAGCAGTCGCTCGACGACCACGGGGTCGAGGTCGTCGCCGACGTGGTGGTCGAGGGCCTCGGCGACGACCGCGCGGTAGCCGGCGGCGTCGAGGGGGGAGCGGGAGACGCCGATGATCCGCGAGGTCGGGCGCAGCTGGTTCTCGGCGTCGCGGCGGTAGAGGGCCGGGAAGATCTTGCGCAGCGCGAGGTCGCCGGTCGCACCGACGACGGTGATGTCGCAGACCGGCATGCCGTCGGGGAGCTCGGAGGTCGGGAGGGTCACCCGTGAAACCGTAGGGCCTAAGTACGTCGCCTACAAGCATACTTACGCACTTCTAAGACATAAGTGACGGGAGTTCTGACTAGGATCGGGGTCATGACGACTGCCGGCGACGTGCTCCAGCTCGTCCGCCGGGGCCGGGCGGACAGCCGCGCCGACCTCGTCCGGCTCACCGGGCTGTCGCGCACCGCCGTCAACGCCCGGCTCGCCGCGCTCGAGGACGCCGGCCTCCTGGTCGCCGGCGACGACCTCGCCTCCACCGGTGGCCGACCGGCCGCGGGACTGCGCTTCAACGCAGCGGCGGGCGTCGTGCTGGCCGCCGCGATCGGGCGCTCCCGCTCCCAGCTCGCGGTCTTCGACCTCAGCGGGGTCGAGCTCGTCGCGGCCTCGGTCGATCACGAGGTCGGTGCGCCGCCCGACGACGTGATGCCCCAGGTGGCCGACCAGCTGGTCGGGCTCGTGTCCGGCCTCGGCTCCGCCCCGCCCGTGCTCGGCACCGGCATCAGCCTGCCCGGCACCGTCGACCCCGTGCGCGGGGTCAGCATCGACTCCCCGGCCATGGCGGGCTGGGACCGCGTCGACCTGGTGGCCTACCTCGACGCCGTCGGTCCGGGGCCGACGTACGTCGCCAACGACGCTGACGTGCTGGCCCGCTCCGAGCGGCTCGGCCACGCCGCGATCCACCGCGACCTGCTGGTCGTCAAGGCCTCGACCGGCCTGGGCCTCGGCATCCTCGCCGAGGGACGCGTGGTCTCGGGCCACCTCGGCGCCGCCGGCGAGATCGGCCACACCAAGGTCGACGCCGCCGCGGGACGCCCGTGCCGCTGCGGTGACATCGGCTGCCTCGAGACCATCGCCGCCGGGTGGGCGCTGGTCGCGCAGCTGCAGGAGGCCGGGCACCGCGTCGAGCACGTGCGCGACCTGGCCGCGCTGGCCGTGGCCGGCGACGCCGAGGCCAAGCACCACCTGCGCGAGAGTGGGCGCCGGCTCGGCGAGGTGCTCGCCGTGGCGATCAACATCCTCAACCCCGAGGCCGTCGTCATCGGTGGCGACATGGCCGCCGCCTTCGAGGTCTACGCCGCGGGAGTGCGCGAGAGCGTCTACGCCCGGGCCTCGGCCCTGGCCACCCGCGACCTGCGCTTCCTGCCCTCGACGTACGGCGACCGCGCGGGTCTCGTCGGCTGCGCCTCGATGGCCCTCGACCAGGTGCTCAGCCCGGCGGCCGTCGACGCACGCCTTCTCGGACGCGGGCGCGTCGACGTCAGCTGACCGAGGTGGCCGGGACGGTCAGCACGAAGGCGTGGGGCCGGTCGCCGTCGCGGGGGCGGTAGGTCAGGGTCGCGCCGTTGGCCCGGGCGAGCTGGGCGGCCATGTAGAGACCGAAGCCGGTGCCGCCCGCTGCGGTCTGCCGGGCGCCGGTGCGGGCGAAGCGGACGAAGAGCGAGTCCGCCTCGTCGGCCGGCACGCCGTCCCCGGCGTCGGTGACCTCGATGACGACCTGACCCTCCTCGTCACCGCTGGTGAGGATGCGCACGGGCTCGGCGCCGTAGCGGAAGGCGTTGGTGAGCAGGTTGCCGACGACCTGCTGCAGGTGGACGTGGTCGAAGGTGAGCGAGTCCGGTGACGTGGGGTCGCCCTCGATCACCGGAACGCCCGGCAGGGCGGAGTCGCGGCTGATCTGCTCGAGCTCGCTGCCCAGGTCGAGCACCTCGGGCCGGGTGTCGATGCGCCCGCTGTCGACCGCCGCGAGGTCGAGGATGCGCCCGATCATCGTGCTGAGGCGTCCCGAGGCGGCCCGTGCCTTGGTGATGTAGTCGCGGCGCCGCGTGTCGTCGAAGGAGTCCCAGTGCTGCTCGAGGAGCTCGAGGTAGCCGTAGACCGCGGTCATCGGGCTGCGGATGTCGTGGCCGAGCATGGCCAGGACGTCGGCGTTGAGCTCGTTGGCGCGGCGCAGCTCGCGGTTGGCGCGCGCCAGCTCGCGGGCGACGGCGTTGGCCTCGGTGACGTCCTGCATCGTCCCGGTGATCCGCGACACCGCTCCGTCGGCACCGACGACGGGTCTGCCCATGCTGACGACGTCGCGCTCGGAGCCGTCGGTGGTGATGATGCGGTAGTTGGACGTGTAGGGCTGCCCGGTGCGCACCGCGCGGTCGATGTTGGAGTAGACGAGGTCACGGTCGTCGGGATGGACGTGCACGACCCGGGCCGGCAGCGTGAGGGCGTCGGTGGTGTCGGGGTCGACGCCGACGATGTCGAACAGGGCGCGGCTCCAGGTCACCACCCCCGTGGCGACGTCGAGCTCCCAGCTGCCCAGCTTGGCCAGGGCCTGCGCCTGGTCCATCGCGCGCTGGGCCTCGACGCGCGGGGTCACGTCAGTCACGAGGACGAAGAACCCGCGGACCTCCCCGTCGACCACGTCGGGCACGTAGGAGGCCTGCGTGTGGCGAGTGCGGCCGGAGGGGTCGACCAGGGTGCGGTCGAACAGCTGCTCCTCGCCGGCCAGCGCGGCGGTGATGAAGGGGAGGTTCTTGGCGTAGACCTCGGGACCCAGCACCTCGCTGATGTGGATGCCCCGCATCTGCTCGGGGTCGAAACCGAACCACTCGACGTAGGCGTGGTTGGCCACGACGTTGCGGCAGTCGGCGTCCCAGTAGGCCACGAGTGCCGGCAGCTGGTCGAGCAGGGTGCGCAGCAGGCGTACGTCCCTGCGGTCACGCTCCCCGTCCGTGACGACTGCCGCCGCCTCCATCAGCTACCTCCCACCTCGATCATGACAGACCCGTGAGTCTGAGATCGGCCGTTCGGTGACCCACCTGAGCCCGGAGGCAAAGGAGGTGTGCGGCGGACGGTCTGTTCCGCCTCGTGGTGGGCTCGTGGTGCCCCAGGCAGGAGTCGAACCTGCGACCTTTCGCTTAGGAGGCGGCTGCTCTATCCGCTGAGCTACTGGGGCGGGCGGGCGTACGCCCGGCGACGGCGAGGCTACCCGGTTCAG
>CALRVO020000218.1:0-6807 GCA_943371595.1 Sphingomonas paucimobilis | reverse complement strand
CTCCCTGACCTGGACCTGGCGCCCCACCGCCGACGACTTCTGGGCCGGGGTCGAGGGCGGCGTCGGGGGCTACGGGCTGACCTGGCGGGCCCAGACCCCCGCGGTGCAGGACCGGATGCGGGCGGCGTACGACGAGCTCGCGACCGACTACACCGTCGACGGGCTTCTCGACCTGCCGGCCACGGCCGTGCTGGGCGTCGCCAGCGCCTACGATGGACGCTCGTGAGCACTGCTGCCGAGTTCCGTTACTCCGACCTGCTGCCGACCGGCAAGGACGACACGCCCTACCGCCTCGTCACGACCGAGGGCGTCTCCACCGTCGAGGTCGACGGCCAGACGTTCCTCAAGGTGGCGCCCGAGGCGCTGCAGCGGCTGACGGCCGAGGCGATGCACGACATCAGCCACTACCTGCGCCCGGCCCACCTGGCCCAGCTGCGCAAGATCATCGACGACCCCGAGGCGTCGGGCAACGACCGGTTCGTCGCGCTCGACCTGCTCAAGAACGTCAACATCTCCGCCGGCGGCGTGCTGCCGATGTGCCAGGACACCGGCACCGCGATCGTCATGGGCAAGAAGTCCGAGGGCGTGCTGACCGGCATCGACGACGCAGAGGCCATCTCCCGGGGGGTCTACGACGCCTACACCAAGCTCAACCTTCGCTACTCCCAGCTCGCGCCGCTGACGACGTACGAGGAGAAGAACACCGGCACCAACCTGCCGGCGCAGATCGAGATCTACTCGACCCCGCAGACCAGCGGCAAGCCGGAGTACAAGTTCCTCTTCATGGCCAAGGGCGGCGGCTCGGCCAACAAGTCGTTCCTGTTCCAGGAGACCAAGGCGATCCTCAACCCCACGCGGATGCTGAGCTTCCTCGACGAGAAGATCCGCTCGCTCGGCACCGCCGCGTGCCCGCCCTACCACCTGGCCATCGTCATCGGCGGCACGTCGGCGGAGTACGCGCTCAAGACCGCCAAGTACGCCTCGGCGCACTACCTCGACAACCTCCCGACCGAGGGGTCGATGGACGCGCACGGGTTCCGCGACCTCGAGCTCGAGGAGGAGGTCTTCAAGCTCACGCAGTCGTTCGGCATCGGCGCCCAGTTCGGCGGCAAGTACTTCTGCCACGACGTCCGCGTCGTACGACTCCCCCGGCACGGCGCCTCGTGCCCCGTCGCGATCGCGGTCTCGTGCTCGGCCGACCGTCAGGCGCTCGGCAAGATCACCGCCGAGGGCGTCTTCCTCGAGCAGCTCGAGACCGACCCGGCGCACTACATGCCCGATGCCGGCGTGGCCGACGACATCTCGGGCGGCGAGGTGGTGCAGATCGACCTCAACCAGCCCATGGCCGACATCCTCGCCGAGCTGTCGAAGCACCCGGTCAAGACGCGCCTCTCGCTCACCGGGCCGCTGGTGGTGGCGCGCGACATCGCGCACGCCAAGATCCAGGAGCGTCTCGACGCCGGGGAGCCGATGCCCGACTACCTCAAGAACCACCCCGTCTACTACGCCGGACCCGCCAAGACGCCGGAGGGCATGGCGTCGGGCTCGTTCGGTCCGACCACTGCGGGTCGGATGGACTCCTACGTCGAGTCCTTCCAGGCCGCCGGCGGCTCGATGGTGATGCTGGCCAAGGGCAACCGGTCCAAGGTCGTCACCCAGGCCTGCGACACCCACGGCGGGTTCTACCTCGGCTCGATCGGCGGCCCCGCCGCCCGCCTGGCCCAGGACTGCATCCGCAGCCAGGAGGTGCTCGAGTACCCCGAGCTCGGCATGGAGGCGGTCTGGAAGATCGAGGTCGAGGACTTCCCAGCCTTCATCGTCGTGGACGACAAGGGCAACGACTTCTTCACCGACCCCAGCGGCACCGTGACCGTGCCGATCACCGGGATCCGGGTCCGCTCCGACGGCTGAGGCCGCTGCGGCACCGGGTCCCGGCGAGGATCAGTGCGTGTCCTGGTCCTTGTTCGGGTTGGCGTTGGGACCGGCCTCGCCGATGTCGGGGGCGTCAGGGTTACCCGCTACCCCCTGGCTGTCGCTGATCGGCGTGTCGGCGTCGGCGGGGTCCATCGCGCCGACCTCGGAGACCTGTCCCTCGGACTCTTTGTTCGTCATGTCCCCACCGTGGCAGACCGCCCTCGGCGCCCGGACCACCCGATGGTGGCAGCGACGTGTGCCGCCCGTCTCAGGCCAGCGCGCGCAGACCGTCGGCCAGGGGCGTGGTCGGGCGCCCGAGCAGCCGGGACAAGGTGCCGTCGGTCTCGGCGACGACACCCCGGCGGATGCCGTCGTCGATACCGGCCACGAAGGCGGCCGTGCCCGCGTCGAGACCGACGGACTCCAGGAGCGTGACGTGCTCGTCGGTCGTCAGCTGCTGCAGCCGTACCTCGCGGCCGAGCACCTCGGCGAGCGTGTCGGCCAGGGTGGCGAAGTCCCAGGCCTCGTCGCCGGTGAGCTCGAGGACCCGGCCCTCGTGGCCCTCGGTGGTCAGCACCACGGCGGCGGCCTCGGCGAAGTCGGCACGCGCCGCGCTGGCGACCCGGCCGTCGCCCGCGCTGGTGGTCAGCACCCCGGTCTCGCGGGCGGTGGCCAGAGCCTGGGCGTAGTTCTCGTGGTACCAGCCGTTGCGCAGGATCGTCGCGGGCACGCCGGAGGCCGCGATGAGCTCCTCGGTCGCCTTGTGCTCGGGGGCGAGCACGAAGTCGGCGGTGGTGGCCTTCGGGGCGCTCGTGTAGACGAGCAGACCGACGCCGGCCGCCGCCGCCGCGTCGACGACCGCACCGTGCTGCGCCACGCGGCGGCCGACCTCCGACCCCGAGATCAGCAGCACCCGGTCGGCCCCGTCGACGGCGGCGCGCACCGTGTCAGGGTCGTCGTAGTCGAGGGCGACGACGTCGACCCCGCGCTCGGCGTACGACGCCAGGCTCTCGGGCCGACGGGCCCCGGCGCGCAGGTCTGCGGGAGCGACGCCGCGGTCGAGCAGGGCGTCGAGGACGTGGCGGCCGAGCTGGCCGGAGGCGGCGGTGACGAGGATGGTCATGGTGGATCCTTCGGGTCGGGGTCGAGGAGCGACTGAGGCTGTCACCGACCCGAACCGTCCACCTCTGCTGATGCTTCCCCTGGGGAGGTACCCACCTTTGGGTAAGGTACTGGCATGACGGTGAGTCTTCGGGCCCTGCGCGCCGAGCAGGACGGCGTCTTCACCCACGGCTGCCCGAGCCGCGTGGTGCTCGACCACGTGACCAGCAAGTGGGGCGTGCTCGTGCTCGCCGCGCTGAGCGACGGGACCCTGCGCTGGGGCGAGCTGCGCCGCGAGGTCGACGGCATCAGCGAGAAGATGCTCGCCTCGACCCTCAAGACCTTCGAGGCCGACGGCCTCGTCACCCGGACCGCCTACCCGGAGGTCCCGCCGCGGGTCGACTACCGGCTGACCGAGCTCGGTCGTGACCTCGCCGAGGCGATGTCGCCGCTGCTGACCTGGGTCGCGACCCACGCCGAGGCGATCGTCCACGGGTCCTGAGGCCTCCCCCGCCGCCGGGGTCGGGTCGACAGGTGCCACGCTGGTCGCCATGGAGTACGTCGAGATCGCGCGGGCCGAGACCGAGCGCGGCGAGCTGGTCCTGCGCGAACGTCGCCCCGGCCCCGAGGACGCGCACACCAGCGCGGCGCTCGAGCTGCGCGCCAACGGGGTCTTCGTGATGGACACCATCGAGGTCGCCACCGAGCGCGCGCTGGCCACCGCCGCCCTGGCCCAGGTCGCCGCGCCCCGTGCCGTGGTCGTCGGCGGCCTGGGGCTCGGCTACACCATGCACGAGGTGCTCTCCGACCTGCGCGTCGAGCTCTGCGCGGTGGTCGAGGTCGAGCAGACCCTGGTCGACTGGATGCGCGACGGCACCGTGCCGCACGGCCCGGCCCTGCTCGCCGACCAGCGGGTCAAGGTCGTCGTCGCCGACGTCGCCGTGGCCGTCGCCGAGGCACGCCCCGCGACCTACGACCTGGTGCTCCTCGACGTCGACAACGGGCCCCACCACCTGGTCCACCTCACCAACGCCGCGCTCTACGCCACCCCCTTCCTCGAGAGCGTGCGCACGATCCTGCGCCCCGGGGGCGCACTGGCCGTGTGGTCGGCCACGCCGGCCGACGCCCTCGCCGACGCGATGGGCGCCGTGTTCACCACCGCGCGGGCGGTGCCGCTCGACGTACGGCTGCAGGAGCGCGACGAGCAGTACTGGCTCTACGTCGGCACGGTCTGACGTATCCAGAGAGGGCCGCTCGGTCCACGGCGGTAGAGGTGCGAGAGCCGCTAAGCCCGGGCCTCGAGACCCCAGAAGTGTCCTCCGCCGCCCCCGCGTGGCTGTGGAAATCACCACGAGTCGTCCACAACCGTGGGTCGGCGCGTGTTGTCCACAACCCCCGTGGTTGAGCGGGAAACTCGACCCAGGACTGTCGGTGGTCGGTGCTGGGATGGGGTCATGGCCGAGCCCACCGACACCACTGCGACACCTCGATCGGGTCACCCGATCGAGGCGTTGCTGTGCACGGTGCTCGGCGACCTGCAGGGTCTGGCTGACGTTCCGGTGTGGTCGATGGACGCCGCCACGACCACCCGGGTCGTGGCTCTGGCGGCGCGGGTCGCAGCGGGTGTGGCCGAGGTCGAGGCCCGGGCGATCGGCCAGGCCCAGGTGCTCGACCTTGCGGGTGCTGCCGGGTGCCGTGACCTGGCTCGGTGGGTCCAGGGCACGACCGGGGCGACCCGGCGTACGGCCCGGGTGAAGGTCAGGCTCGCCTCGGCCCTGTCGGACCTGGAGCCCACCCGGGCCGCGACCGCGCGCGGTGACCTGCATGCCGAGCAGGCGCAGGCGATCGCCGACCAGGTCGCCCTGCTCGGCAACGAACGCGTCAGCGCCCACGACCAGGCCCGCGCCGAGGCGTTCCTGCTGGACGAGGCCACGCACGGTGCTGATGCCGATGACCTCGGCGGCCTGGGTCAGGCGATCTGGGAACGCCTCGACCCCACCGGCTGGGAAGCCCGCGAGGCCAAGGCGCTGGAAGACCAGGAAGCCAGGGCCCGGACCAAGACCTCGTTGTCGATGGCCAACGCCGGCGACGGACTGACCCGCGGCCGGTTCACCATCCCCACCGCGGCCGCTGATGCGTTGCGCAAGCAGCTCCACGCGCTGGCCGCACCCAAACACGTGCGCGCCAAGGACGGGGCCGGGTCCTACGACTGGCGCAAACCATCGGCCGAGCGGATGGGTCAGGCGTTCGTCGAGTTGATCAGCGGCTACGACCCCAACAAGCTGCCCAAGGTTGGTGGGCTGTCCGCGACCGTGGTGGTCATGGGTGACTGGGAGATCCTGGCCGGCAAGGTCAAGGCCGCCACCCTGGAGACCGGCACCCGGATCAGCCACACCGAGTTCCTCCGGATGGCCTGCGGCGCGGGTGTGATCCCGGCCTGGATGAACGCCAACGGTGAGGTCCTCGCCCTGGGTCGCACGTACCGCTTCCACTCACCGGCGCAGCGGTTGGCCGCGCTGGTCGAGCAGCACCACTGCCAGCACGACGGGTGCGACGTCCCGGGCTACCTGTGCCACACCCACCACGCCATCCCCTGGTCACAGGGCGGAGGGACCGATCTGCGCACCACCCAGCTGCTGTGCCCCTACCACCACGCCCGCGCCCACGACCCCAGCACCGACCCCATGCGGACCTGACCGTTGCCAACCGGTTGCTGCTGAGCACCCTCACATGCCGAAGGTCGGGCGCCTCGTTTCGTCGCGTAGCCGGACATGCACAACGTCGGCCGACGTCGGCGGTTCAGGCTCAGCGCACACCGCGAGCGCCCCAGACGGGCCCGGTATGCATGTCCCTGTACGTGGGGCCGCCCGTCCAGCCACCCAGCGACCGCATCTGGACAGCGCGCACCGAGGACATGGCCGAGCACCAGATCGGCGGGCGCTGCCGCTCGCCGTGGTGTCGTCGCACCTGCTCAAGAGCAGCACGTGGTGCTTTCTGCATTCACTAACCGGTTAGTGAATGCCCGCTAGAGCTTGTCGCGTCGCGGATCTTGCTCGTGGGTCAGCCGTCGATGGCGGTGCGATCCAGCGGGCCACCGGCACGTGGCGCCCAGCGGGGTACGTCCGACCACGCCCCCGTCAGGATCAGGCGAGGATCGCGTGCACCAGGTTCACGCGACCCTCGCCTAATGCGTCGGTGGTCGGACCCCCGCTTTTGCCGCGTCTGGTGCGGAAGTGCCGATGTGCGGGCCCCACGTTCTACGGTCTCCCACATGACTCGCAGCGACCTCATCGCGGCACTGGGCATCGTGTCGCCCCTGCTGTTGATTGCCGCGCTAGTTGTGGCGCAGCCGAACCGGAAGCCGGAGGACCGCTCGCGGGGACGCTTCGCCATTGGAGTCGCGCTCCTGGCAATGGGCGCGGCCTGCCTCATCCTCCGCATCGTTCTGAAGTAGCGGCACGTCAACTCTGGCCGAACATGCCGCGACCCGTGTGATCGTGCCGAGGGTCGGGCGCGCACCCACAGGGTGGTCGAGGTGCGAGGGCCGCTGGGCCCGAGCCTCGAGACCTGGTGAGTGACGCTGCCAACCGGTGTCCGACGGTGGAGGAATGTCGGCGTATGGCCGGCGATCCTCCGCTGACGGCGTGAGCACAGGCTCGAGAAGTCAGCACCGAAGGTTCGTGCCACCAGGTGGCACGAACCTTCGAGCTTGTTCAGGTGCTCATCAACCCGCCGCCGTCGCCGTTCAGGATCAGGCGAGGATCGCGTGCACCAGGTTCAGATGAACCTCGC